>CAZEHZ010000005.1:0-42537 GCA_964512385.1 uncultured Victivallaceae bacterium
GCCGCCAGCATCGGCTCCGGCCCGATGCCGCAGTTTAAACCAATCGCCGTCGGCGGATTAGACATTTTTTGCAACAACGGCAATACGCCGCTCAAGTCATCGCCGAAAGCCATCTCCAATTCTCTATCCACTTTAAAGCTAATCATATATGGAATCGAGGCAAACTTTTCTATGGCCTGCAAAAATAGCTTGGTTTCCGCAACCGAAGGCATGGTTTCGCCCAAAATGAAATCAGCGCCGGCCTCTTGCAAGGCCTGAATTTGTTCGCCGAAAATACTGACCATCTCACTTTCGGTCAGTTGATTCATGCCGGGTTCCCGACCCAACGGGCCGACGGAACCGGCCACGATTACATTTTCATCCCCCATGCGGCGGGCTAAGTGTACTCCGGCCTGATTTATCTGTTTTACCTGATCGGCCAGACCGTGTTTGGCCAGTTTTAAGCGGTTTGCTCCGTAGGTGTTCGCCGTAAGCACCTCGGCTCCGGCTTCAACATAGGAACCGTGAATTTTCAGCACCGCATCCGGGTTGGAGATGTTTAAAAATTCGTAACAACTGTTTACAAAGAAATTTTTATTATATAATTCAGTACCCATGGCACCATCAAAAATTACCACATGGTTCTGTAATTTTGCTTTTAGCAAATCACTCATTACTATGCTCCTGTTATATTCAGGTTAAACTATATCACCGGGTAATATACCATTTATGTGATTTTTTTCAAGAGCCGATATGTATGCCGTTTGGAGATTTTAATATTTTAACGCAATTAAAAAGCAAAAGTGCTTTTGATTTTTTAGTCAAAAGCACTTGAATACGCACTATTTACCAACTCTTGAACCACCCAGCAACGACCCACTGCCGCTTAACGGCTTTAATGTTCCGGCACTGCCACTGCTATTGCCGCTACCGCCACCGGACTCCGAACCGCCGCCGGATATGATGCCGGGCGGCTTGGGCGGTTTCAGCGGTTTGAGCGGCGGGCAGGGCAATGGAATATTACCACCGCCCCAGCCGGGCGTGATAATTACCGTTTGCCCCCAACGACGACCACCATAATAGCCGCCGCCCCAATTGTTATTATTGGCATTTTGTGCGGCTTGCGCACTGGCCGCCGCCTGGTCTTTGGCCGCTTGTGCCTCCTGTGCCGCACTGGCCGCCGCTATCTGTGCTCTGATGGCGGCCTGCTGTGCTATCTGCAGTTGTTCCTGCAGATTTTGCTGCTGCTGTACCTGCGCCAATCGTTGTTGCTCCGCTATCACCGCCGCCTGTATCTGCGTATTTAAATAATCACAGCAGGTACGATAAGCCGTCAACGGATTACCGGTATAAATCGGCAAGGTTTCCGTACCGTTATTCGCAATCAGCCCGGTGGGGTAAATCTGCAAGTTCAACTCTTTATCCAGCTCTTCATTCAAGTTAGATAATAAAATCTTACTGTTTACGGCAAACTCCTGACCGTCAATTATATATGCCTGCAACTCCGCTATCGTTCCAGAGTTATGTTCCGCTACCGTTTTCAGTTTTGCCTGAATGCCTAACGCACTGATCAGGTCAGCCAAATTCGCATCGATTGACTTGATTACCGCCGTGTCGCCTTTTTGCGCCGCCGACAATAATATTTGCAGGTTTTTACGCACAAAACTCTGCAGTTCGCCCTGCGGATTAGGCCGTTCCGCCACTGTCGGCACCGGGACTGCCGGTGCCGGTTCCGAAACTTGCGCCTCCTCCGCTTTTACCGTTGACTCCGGATTTGCCGCCGGCCGGGATTTAAATTCCGTCATCAACAAAATCACCAGTATGCACGCCAACAGGAATGCAATAACCGCCAAAAGCCAATTTTTATTTTTCATTTTGTTGCCCCCAAATTTTTTTTAATGCCCGGCTAAGAAGTTTTGGAACTGCTTTTTGTCTACGGCTCTGGCATACGCTTCATCGGCGGTGATTTTGCCGGTGGCCAAAAGACTGCGTAAACTGAAGTCCATAGTACACATACCCTGCTTGCGATATGCATCCATAACGGCGGTGATCGCCGCCGCATCGTTCTCTCTGATTGCGGTCGGTACGCCCTCGGCACGCAAGAGAATTTCCCGGCAAATTATCCGCCCGCCGTTTACCGCATGGCAACTGGCCTGAGATAATACCGCCTGCAACGACTCCGCCAGCAAGGTGCGCACTTCACTCTGGTCAT
Source organism: uncultured Victivallaceae bacterium (assembly GCA_964512385.1). Lineage (GTDB taxonomy): Bacteria > Verrucomicrobiota > Lentisphaeria > Victivallales > Victivallaceae > CALXXL01. Next base: position 2,192 of record CAZEHZ010000005.1, read on the forward strand.
TTTCCGGGAATGCATCAATGATATATTCAATGGTTTTTACCGCACCGCCGCTGGGCAGCGACCCGATAACCAGAATCCCCATCATGGCGGCTCGCAATGCCAGACGGATTGTGCGGGCATCCGGCATCGCATCCAGCACAATAACATCCGGATGAGAGTTCAATGCCGCATCCAATGCCTCGGCGGTATTTTCCAGCTCCACTTCACACTCTTCAATTATTGAGCGGTTGGCATGGTGACTGAATTCGGCCAGACTGCTGATACTGATAATATATTTGGCCGTATTCTCGTTAATATATTCGATCATGGCGGCTTGCGTGGTGGTGGTTCCACTACCGGACGGACCGCAAATTAACACAAATCCACCCGGTAAATGACAGATATCCTTAAATACCGCCGGAGCTTCCAAATCATCCAACGTGGGAACCTGCGCCGGCAAATAATGCAATACGGCACCGTAGCCGCTGCGGTCGGTAAAGAAATTACACCGGAAGCGCGCGGAGGAGTTTAAGTCATACGTAAAATCCGCGTCGTGATGCTCCGTGAATGCCTGCCAGATGTCCGGCGGGCAAATCTCTTTCAGCATGGCGTTTACTTCTTCCGCTCTTAATTCATCGGCATCAAAGTCGGTCAATTCATCGTTTAAGCGGAACATGGGCTTGCGGCCGCAACCGATATGCATTGTGGTGCCGCCTTCTTCTATCATTGCCGTTAAGTATATATCTATTTTAGCCATATTGGTATGCCTCCGTTACTGGATGTTTTTTTCTTTACGTGCTTTAAGCAGTTTACGGGCTTCGCTGATTGCCACTTCCAGCTCAACTTTTTCACGCACTTCGGGGTGATGGATGGCATTTTGCGCTACTTCTCCGGTAATGTCTCCGGCACGATATTTGCGGATTACATTGCTGTCAAACGAACACATGCCTTTTTCCCGGCCGGAACGAATGGCTGTGGAGACCTCCTGAATTTTACCGTCCACCAGCAAGGCCGCCATCTTCGGCGTGTTGGTCATCGACTCATAAATGGCCGTCTGCTCATCATTTTTGGCCGACGGTAACAGTTTTTGCACCACAATCCCACGCAGACTGCCGGACAGCATCGCCCGGATTTCCGGCCGCCGCATCGGGTCAAAAACCTCCGTCAAACGAGCCAATACCGCATTTATACTGGTGGCGTACATGGACACAATTACCAATACGCCGCCTTCCGCCGCCCGCAACGCCTGTTCGATAGTGCTCTGATTATAAATTTCACTCAGCACCACCACGTTCGGGTCTTGACGCATGGCCGCCTGCAGTGCTACATTGGTACTGGCACTATGATTGCCGATTTCCCGCTGGATGACATCACCCAGTGTACTGTCCTGAATAATTTCAATCGGATTTTCCAGCATAACAATCTCGTCGGCCCGCTTTTTGCTGATATAATCAACCATTGCCGCCAAGGTGGTGGTACGCCCGCTCCCGGCCGGCCCGGAGACTACAATCAGGCCGCTGTCGGCATCCAGCATTTTGTGAATGCTTTCAACATCGTCCGGTAAAAATCCCAACGCCGTCAGCGGTTTAATGTCCGCCGGCGCCAGATGATAACAGCCACTGATTCCGTAGGTTTGTTTACGCAGATTACAGCGGCAACGCCCGTCACGCAACGCCAGCGCAAACGCCAATCGCCCGTTGGCGGTGAAGGCGTTTTTCTGCGTAGTGTTCAACAACGAAAAATTCAACTGTTCCGCCGCTTTTGCACTCAATTTCGGGGTGTTTAAATAGGAAATTAAACCATAACGCCGCACAAATAACGGCTCGCCGGCATTAATATACAAATCACTGATATGATTCCGCCGCAATACGGCGATAATATCCATTAACAACGGCGCACATTCACCGGCATTCTGGCTTTCAATATTATCCAGATTCGGCAGGGCGTCAATTTTCAGTGTACGATGTGCTGTGTCGGTAAAAAACTTCGGCAGAGACAGCGGAACCGTATCCACCGGAGACGGCGTTTTACTGCTTGACCCGCCGGAGAATACCTTGGCATCCACCTTAACTTTCTTTAAACTGCGGGTGGTCTCGGTGGCGGCCGGACGACCGTTGGCCATTGAACCGCCTGCCGCCGGGCTGTGCATGGCTGTAGCGGGCATTCTGGGTTCGCTTTTTTGTGCCGGAGTTGGCGTAACACCGTGTTTCCGGTTAAATGCGGCCATGATTTCCTCTACACTCGGCCCGTCGTTCACCGTGTCGGCTTCTTCACTCGTGCTGGAGCGGGCTTTAGCGATGCTGGTATGGAGTTTACCCAGTTCGGCAAAGTCTTTTTGAGCCGAAAACGGCTTGGCGGAAGACTCCTTCAGCAACTCTTTCACCGCCGGGGGCGGCGCATCATCCACGGAGATGGTTTCTTCGGGGGCTTCCATTATCTCGGTAATATTACTGTCTTCTTCAAATTCCTCATCGTCCACCACCGGATTTTCCGGTTCGGGGGGAGCCGGCATAATGGCGGTGTCGTCAAAATTCGGGCGAACCGGAGCGGCACCACGGCCGGCAAACGGATCAAATCCGGCCGCATTTTCTGTAGTTTCCGTAGTAGCGGAAGCTTCCTCCGTCATAATAAATTCAGTTTCCGCATCGTCGTCATCCACAATTTCAAGCTCATAGATTTCCGGCGGTTCCTCCCCGGTTTCCGACTGCTGCATGGTATATTCTATATACGACTGAATTTGCTGCATTATTTTACTTTGACCAGCGGCATCGGCGTCGGCGGACAGCAATTCATACAACTGCTGGGCGTAAATTTCCAGCGTCGTATTATTCTGCCCCAACCGAGCCAGGAGAGTGAGCGCAAACTCCGGCGTAACAATTTCATGCTGAATCAACACATAGATGAACCATTTTAATTCCAAACTCATATCCAACCCTCCTGTACGGTGGCACCGAAAATTTATGCTGAATCAATCTTGATTACCGCCGGATATTTTAAGGGCTTTTACCCCCGGCCATAATTTATTTAAGTAAGAGTGATTCGGTTAAAAAACACTTTCTCAATAGTAGTATAACAACATTGACGAATAATTGCAAGTCTGATTTAATAGAAAATCACCAAAAAAACGGTTTTTTTTTATTTTCCGTAGATTTCCAGATTTAATTCCGCAAAAAAATCATCCATAATCCGTCGCCTTTGAGCGGCGATTTTTCGCCCCGGTTCGGTAAATAGTGCCTCCGGAAGTTTTCTCAGCTTTACCAGATACTCCCGATAAGCGGTGTCTTCTATACTGTAGGCCGCCGCCGCCAGTGCGGTGTCTGCCGTGTTATGCAGTTTTGCCCCGATCTTACCGGAAAACAGGAACGCCCGGCCCACACCGACGGCGCCTAAAGAGTCCAGCTTATCGGCATCGTATAATATTTTAGCCTCCAGCGTCTGCGGCGCATTATTGCCCCGGTAACGGTGATGACGGATGGCGTCGGCCACTTTTTGGGCCGACGCCGGCGGCCACTGCCGGGACAGCAGCAATGTCAAGGCCTGCTCTGCACCGCGTTTGGCGTGGCAACCGTCGCCGGGGCGTTCGCCAACCCGGGCGATGTCATGCAGTAACGCCGCAATCAGCACGGTGCCGGCATCGGCTTCCGGCAGGTCGGATAGCAACAGCTGGCAGTTATGCACCACCCGCATCGTATGGGAAAAGTCATGACAGCCGTCGCCGGCAGAGAAGTGGGCTTGCATGGCGGCGGTCAGAGCGGTATATTCCGTGTCTATATTCATCTTTATTTCTTCCGGGGAGGGACTTTGGCACTGCATATATAGGTGCGGATTAGTATCTCCTGTTTCGGGTCAAACTCCGCCGGCAGGGTTTTGGTGCCGCATAAACCGAAATGCCTTTCCAGCGTCTGCCAGACATTATAATTGTCCTCAATCCACTGCAACGAATCGGTCATTACCGGAATCCGGCGGGCGGTCTTGTTGTTGGCAATATAGATATATGACTGCCGGGCGGCGGCCTGATGCACCCGGTTGCAGAACAGCTCCACTTCGTCCGGCGGGCAGTGCTGTAAGACAAAGTTACAGCAGACGTAATCCACCCGTAATCCGGCGGCCAACAGCGAATCCAGCATTTCGGGCGGAATGCAGATGAAACGTTCCGGATTGTTTACGTACTCCTCCGCGTATTTGCGCATGTCGGCCGAGGAGTCCACGCCGATAACGTTAATGCCGTTATTGCATAAAAGTCTGGACAGCCGGCCGGCGCCGCAACCGTAGTCCAGCACCCAATCGCCGGATTTCAGTTTTGAATATGTGCAAAACTGCTGAAAGATATAATCCGACTCTTTTTGCCAGCGAACCTTACTGTCTTGAGTTGCCGAACTGGGCGGACAGGAGAGGTTTTGGGCGGCTTCCATACTGCCGGCGGCAAAGCCGGAGGCACTGTACAACGGCGGAGTAGACTGTTTTATATTAGCCATAAAAATCCCGATTTCATTTTAGGTTTTATTGATTAATTGACTCTTGGAACTAAGATAACATGCCTTTAAGGGAATTTCAACGCAAAAACTTGGTAAAAATCAGAGAAAATAACATGATGAAGTTTGAAAAAAGTACGAATCGGCTATATATTTATATTTTTGAAAGAGCTTTTATGCGCAGCGTTGTTTGGACATCAACGTGAAGAGGGTTCGTTTTGGGGGTTATCTAACTCAAATAACGAACCGGTTAACAATGTAACTTGGGATGAATACAGAATGATCGATACACCCGAAGCCAGAGAGTTCGCCACTCTAAAGATAGGCGATCAAGAGATCGAGTTGCCCATTATCGTCGGCACGGAAGGCGAGCGGGGCATTGACATCAGCAATTTGCGGAAGAAAACCGGATGCGTTACCGTGGATCCGAGTTTTGTGAATACCGCCGCATGTTACAGCCGGATTACTTTTGTAGACGGCGAACGCGGAATTTTAAGGTATCGCGGAATCCCGGTTCAACAACTGGTTAAAAACTCCAACTTTATCGAAACTGCGTATTTGCTGATTCATGGGTACCTGCCGGATGCGGACAAAAGCCGCAAGTTTTCCGACTTGCTGAACCGTTACAGCATGCTGCATGAAGATATGCGCCATTTCTTTGATAATTTTCCGCGCGGCGCCCATCCAATGCACATTTTGTCCACTATGATTAATGCGTTGTCCACCTTCTATCCGAATGTTGACTCGCTCTCTTTAAGTGAAGATATTGACGAATCTACCGCCCGGTTGATTTCCACCGTGCGTACGATGGCGGCTTTTGCCTATAAAAAGTCGGTGGGCGAACCGGTGGTTTATCCCCGCCGGGATTTACCGTACTGTGCCAACTTTTTGAACATGATGTTTGACTCGCCGGTGAATCCGTATGAAATTCGTGAAGAAGCGGTTAATATCTTGAATACTTTGTTTATTCTGCATGCCGACCATGAACAGAACTGCTCGACAACCGCAGTTCGCACCATCGGCAGTGCTCAGGTGAACATGTATGCCACGATTTCGGCCGGAATCAACGCATTGTCCGGCCCGCTGCACGGCGGCGCCAATCAAGCGGTGATCGATATGCTGAAGATGATTGCCAGAGACGGCGGTAATATTAAGAAGTATATCGAAATGGCGAAAGACCACAATTCATCGTTCCGCTTAATGGGATTCGGGCATCGGGTTTATAAAACTTACGACCCCCGTGCCGTGATTATTAAGGCCGAATGCCATCGGTTTTTAAAGGCGATTAACTGTAACGACCCGTTGCTGGATTTGGCGTTGACGCTGGAAGCCGCCGCCCTGAAGGACGACTTCTTTGTCTCCCGCAATCTGTACCCGAACGTGGATTTTTACAGCGGCATCATTTACCGGGCGTTGAATATCCCGGAAAATATGTTTACGGTAATGTTTGCTCTGGCCCGGCTCCCCGGCTGGATTGCACACTGGAAAGAGATGATTGGCGCCGGTACCAAGATTACCCGCCCCCGCCAAATCTATATCGGTAAAACTTATCGTGAAGAAGCCGCCGAAGACGTTAAACAGTAATTTTTATAAAGCACGGATTCAAAGGGAATTCGTGCTTTTTTATTTTTTAAGGAAAAAGTACAACTATGGATATTTTAGCTGCTGAAGTTGCCGGATTCTTAAAGAATTCATCAATGATTCGCAAGATGTTTGAGACCGGATTGGAACTGAAAAAACAATACGGCGCCGACAAGGTATACGATTTTAGTTTGGGCAATCCCGATCTGCCGCCGCCGGAAGCCGTGAAAAACGCTCTGGCAAATATTGCCGATAACGCCGATAAACCGTTTGCCATGGGGTATATGCCGAATGCCGGATTCCCCGAACTGCGGGAAAAACAGGCCGAAAAAATCAGCGCGGAACAGAAGGTGAAAATTACCGGAAAAGATGTGGTGATGACTTGCGGGGCGGCCGGCGGCATCAATGCGTTTTTCCGGGCGGTGCTTACTCCGGGCGATGTGGTAATGTGTCCGGCGCCGTATTTTGTGGAATACGGGTTTTACTGCGGCAATTACGGCGCGGAACTGAAGCCGGTAAAGTCTAATTTAAAAGATTTTTCGTTGGATTTGGCGGCGTTTGAAGCGGAAATTTCACCGGCTACCAGAGCGGTAATCATTAATTCCCCGAATAATCCGACCGGGCGTATTTATACCCGTGAAGAGTTGTCCAAATTCTGCGATTTACTGCGCAAAATGGAACGCAAGTTTAATCGGATTATCTATTTGGTGTCTGACGAACCGTATCGGTTCTTAAACTTTGATGATGTGGAAATTCCGTCGGTTTTTGAACTGTACGAACATAGCGTGGTGATTGGTTCTTACTCTAAAAACCTGTCGCTGGCCGGCGAACGTATCGGATATGTGGCGGTTAATCCGGCAATGAAAAATGCGGCGGAGTTGGTGAGCGGCGTGATTTTAACCAATCGTATTTTAGGGTATGTAAATGCTCCGGTACTGGCTCAGAAAATTTTACTGCAGGCGTTGAACAGTCAGGTGGACTTGAACGTTTACCGGGCTCGACGCACCGCCATGAAAGAGGTGCTGGACGCCGCCGGAATCCATTACTTTATGCCGCAGGGCGCTTTCTATTTCTTCCCCGAATCACCTTGCCCCGACGAAAAAGAGCTGGTGGCCGCCTTGTTAAAAGAACGGGTTTTAGCGGTGCCGGGCAGCGGTTTTGGCGCTAAAGGCTTTATCCGGTTGGCTTTTTGTGTGGACGAAAAGATTATTCGCGCGTCTAAAGAGTCGTTTGTGCGGGCGATGGACAATATCAGAAAAAAACAATGGTGATGATGATGAATGAATGGTTAAAACGTAACGAAGAATACTCCTTATACTGCCCGGAATGCGGGTTTGGTTTGAACGTGGCCGGTATGCAGTTTAAGGCGGCGGATTTAGCGGCTTTGGCTCCGCAGTTAAAGGCGGCACGTGTCGGCATGCAGGCAATTGAGAACGGCGAAATCAAGAACCCCGATGAACAGCGCAAGGTAACTCATTTTACCGACCGGTTGAATTATTTGGCCAGTCCGTTGTTTCAGCAGGTTAAACAGTTTGCCGATGATATTGCCGCCGGTAAGATTCTGTCGGCCGCCGGCAAGCCGTTTTCGGCGGCGATTATTAACGGCATCGGCGGGTCGGCATTAGGCCCGCAGTTAATGCAGTTTGCCATGAACGGCGGTTACTGGAACGAAAAGTCGGCGGCACAACGCAACGGTTATTTGAAGATTTATTTTTTGGATAATACCGATTCCGCCGGAGTGAATGACCTGCTGGATGTGGTGGATTGGAATACGGCGTTAGTGGTTACGATTTCCAAGTCCGGCGGCACGCAGGAAACTAAAAATAATCTTACCGCTTTAGAGATGGTGTTTGCTCAGAAAAATATTGACCTGGCCAAACAGTCGGCGGTTATCACCATGAACGGCAGTAACTTATACAAGTATGCCACCGAAAAACACTATTTGCGCATTTTTGAAATGGCCGACTCGATTGGCGGCCGCACCAGTGAAACCAGCGTGGTCGGGCATTTGCCGGCGGCGTTGGCCGGAATCGATTTCGGGGCATTTCTGCAAGGCGCCGGTAAGATGGACGAATGGACCAGAGAACCCGAATTGCTGGATAATCCGGCGTATCTGCTGGCCGCCATGTGGTATATTGCCGGTAACGGCAAAGGAAATCGCAACATGGTGATTGTGCCGTATGCTGACCGTTTGATTTTATTAAGCCGCTATTTACAGCAGTTGGTGATGGAAAGTCTGGGCAAAGAGCTGGATTTAGACGGCAACGTGGTGAATCAGGGCTTAAATGTGTTTGGCAACAAGGGCGGTACCGATGCTCATGCGTTTATTCAGCAGTTGAATGACGGCCGCGACGATTTCTTTGTTACTTTTGTGGAAGTCTTAAAGGATTCGGCGCAGTTGCCCATGGGCGGCGGACTGATGATGGGCGATTATCTGCATGGCTTTATGGCCGGCTTAACGGCGGCGCTGCAGTGCAAAAAACGGCAGGTTATCCGCATTACCATTGATGAATTGACTCCGGCGGCGTTAGGAATGCTGATTGCGTTATATGAGCGTGCCGTGGCGGTTTATGCTGAATTTATTCATATCAACGCATTCCATCAACCCGGCGTTCAGGCGTACAAATTAGCGGCCAAGGGCGAGTTGGCGCTGCGGGATGAAATTCTGCAAAAGTTGACCGCCATGAAGCCGGTCAGCGGTACGGCAAAGGAACTGGCGGCCAAAATCGGTCGTGCCGAAGCGTGGCCGGAAGTCGCCGGGTGGCTGGATAAACTGGCCGTAAACGGTACGTTGGAACGCCATCGCCAAGCTAATAATTGGGTGTATACGGTAGCGTGAAATGACGCAGTTTTTCTTAGACAGTGCCAAGGCGGTGAAGCGGGCCGGGTTGCCGGATTTATCGGCGGCGGCACGGTTGGCGGAGGCGGCGTTCCCTTTTTTGACCAATGACTACTATTTGAGCTTGATTGAGCGGACGGCGGCGGATATTACCGCCGATCCGATTTATATGCAGTCGTTTCCGGCGGCGGCGGAGTTGCTGGATTCAGAGTCGGACTTTGACCCGCTGGCGGAGGCGGAGCAGATGCTTTGCCCTCGCATGATTCGGCGTTTTCAGGATCGGGTGGTGGTGCTGGTGACCAATAAATGTGCCATGCACTGCCGGTTCTGTTTTCGGAAACGCCTGTGGAAGCAGGGGGCGGAACTGCCGGATTTGAGCGATGACGAACTGCAGACCATGGTGGAAACGTTAAAGCAGACGCCGGAGATTCATGAAGTGTTGCTGTCCGGCGGCGATGCGGCCATGTTGCCGACCGCCAGACTACAAAACATCATTCAGGCGTTCAGCGATTTGCCGCAAATTTCGGTTATTCGTTTAGCCTCCCGTCTGCCGGTGGTGTGGCCGGCCAGATTCGATGCGCCGTTGATTGAAATGTTAAGCCGTTTTGATAAATTATGGCTGTTGACGCATTTTAATCATCCCGTGGAAGTAACGGCTCAGGCGGCGGCCGTTTGCCGCAGTTTAGTAAAACACGGTATTCCGGTACTGAATCAAACCGTGTTGCTTAAAGGCGTAAATGACCAACCGGAGATTTTAGAGGAACTGTTCCGCAAGTTGTTGGCTATAAAGGTAAAAGCGCATTATTTGTTTCATGTTGACCCCGTGCGGGGCGTGCGGCATTTTGCCACCGGAATTGCGGCGGGGCTGGAGGTGTTAAAATATTTGCGCGGTCGATTGTCGTCGTTAGGCACGCCCACTTTTGCATTGGATTTGCCGGAGGGCGGCGGTAAAGTGGCGTTACAGCCGGACTACAGCAACGACGGAAAATTTTGGGATATTCATAATAAAAAATTAATCGAATATGGCGATAAGGAGCTGAAAAAATGACTTTTTATGAGAAAATGGCCGCAATTTGGGCCAAAAATAACTCGATGGTGTGCGTAGGTTTAGACCCGGATTTGAAGAAGTTGCCGGAGTGTTTGCAGAATAAACCCAACGCTTTATTTGAATTTAACAAGGCATTGGTGGATGCTACTCATGAATTTGTTTGCGCCTACAAACCGCAGGCCGCATACTATGCCGGGCAGAACGCCGATGACCAGCTCTTGGCTTCGGTTGAGTATATTAAGGCCAATTATCCGGAAATTCCGGTGATTTTGGACGTTAAGCGCGGCGATATCGGCTCCACCGCCAGCATGTACGCCAAAGAAGCCTTTGAACGCTATAATGCCGACGCCGTAACCGTGAATCCGTATATGGGCAGTGATGCCTTGAAGCCGTTTTTGGATTATGCCGACCGGGGCGTGATTATTTTATGCCGCACCTCCAATCCGGGCGGTAACGATTTGCAGAATTTAGTGTGCAACGGTAAGCCGATTTATGAGCATGTGGCGGAATTGGCTCGTGATAAGTACAATTATAATAAGAATGTGGCGTTGGTGATTGGGGCGACATATCCCGAAGAGTTGGGCAAAATCCGCAGTATTTGTACCGATATGCCGTTTTTGGTGCCGGGCGTTGGCGCTCAGGGCGGCGATGTGGCCAAAGTGATGGAACATGGTTGCACCAAAGACGGTTTCGGCTTGATTATCAACTCGTCCCGCGGCATTATCTATGCCGGTAAAGGCGAAGATTTTGCCGCCGCCGCCGGCAAAGCGGCCAAGGATTTGCGTGATTTAATCAGTCGATTATGCAAAAGGTGATTTTGGTTGTAGACAAGGCGGCAAGTAGCGATGTGTACTTTAGTACATGAGCGGCGCCGCCAACGCAGTATACGACCAAAAGCACCGGAGGCTTCCAGCGGAGGCATGTTTAATGCCGGAGCGATTAGGCATAAAACATAGTTCTACGCTCAAAACCTTGCGTTTATTTATGCGATTTTTATGATTTAAGTTTTTTGCTTATTAACAATATAGCCGGTTTTGCATAATCGACTAATCAATTCGTGCCGTTAATATCTGCACTGTTGTCCAGATAGCGTTTTACCGTGCGCCGATCCAGCTTTAAACGCTCGGCGGTGGCGGTATAACTGCCGCATTGCTGAAAAATCTGCCGGATATAAGCCTGCAAAAGAGAGTTGGCATCCAACTCTCCATGCCGGATTTGCCCGGCTAATTCATTGGCAGTTGTGGCGTGGCCGGACAGCATACAGGGGGTATAGTGGCCTCTAATCAGCAAATTCCGCACGCATTGTTCCAGCTCCCGCACGTTGCCCGGCCACGGATACTGCATGGTCAAATTATCGATTATCCACTTTACGGCCTGCGGTGTGAAAATTTCGGCCTCCTCGTTGTCCAGCAGACGACAGGCCAGGACTCGCACAAAATTGGTTAATTCGACGGGCGAGCCGTTTAAAAGTTGGCGTAATGGCGGCGTAATAATTTGGTCGGCGCATAAGCGGTAATACAAGTCATTACGGAATTTGCCGTCGGCAATCGCCTGCGGCAGGTCCCGGTTGGTGGCCGCAATTACCTTGCCCTGAAAATCCCGGCCTTCGCTTTCGCCAATGCGACGGAACTTGCGGCTTTGCAGAATTCGTAACAACTTTACCTGAATATCTTCTCCAATTTCACCAATTTCATCCAAAAATACCGAATCACAGCTTTGGCACTGCTCAAAATGCCCGATGCGATTGTCCAACGCTCCGGTAAATGCACCTTTACGATGCCCGAACAGTTCCGACTCGATCAACGTTCCCGGCATGGCGGCCAGATGGATTGGGTGAAAACAACTGCGGTAATCTTTGGCAAAACTGCGCCCGGCGGCGTTAAACGGAATATAGCGGGCGTTGGCAATCGCCTGCGCTACCAACTCTTTACCACTGCCGGATTCGCCGGTGATTAAGGTGGTGATGTTTTGCATACACTTGTACAACACTCGGTTATAACGATAGATGTCATAGCTGAATATCGACTGCCAAATGTCCGCCCGCAATTTTCCGGCGGCCGGGGTACTGCCGATGATAAAGTCAAAAATATGATTGAACGCCCGCGTGATTTGAGCAAAAACCGCAAACGTGTGCGAGGCCTGATAACGATGGGTGCGGCTTAAATTCAAGTGGTTGAATTCCGCTTCAAATTCGGGATAAACGGTACTTTTTACGCCGTTAAGCAACTCTTCAAGTTGGCGTTCCCGATATTTTTCAAACATATAATAGATGGCGGAATTTTCAAAAATCAGCAATTCTGCTTCGTCAATTCCGGTTTTTGCCGTGGCAATGCGTTGCTGTAATTCCATTATTTTTTGCGTGGCAATCGTGTTTAAATGCCCGATGTTACGCCGGGATTTGGCCGCATGTAAAGTGGAATGCAAATTCCAGACATCGCCGCTTTCTTCATAATTATGCTGCAAAATCGTCTTTTCCAGCGTTAAGCGTTCCGGCGCAAATGGATTGGTATAATTTATACGCCCGATGGCTTCACATAATGCCCGTTCATCCGGGGTTTTAAAAATTTTCATGTTTTTTCGCTCTCCTTATCAAGGATATAATATATCATTGTACTTAAAATGTACAAGCTGTATACATGAAATGTTTGTAATAAAAATACAAAAATAGTTGCTGTAATGCTATTATCTTTATCATTAAGATGTTATGATTGTTGGATGAACTTGGCACGGGAGTTGCTAAAATGAAGGCGTGAATGACGAACAACCGGGAGAATGCAATGTTGTTGATTTTATTATTCAGTATCTTGATATTGCCTCGATGCCGTTAAAAAGTTCAGTTGGGGACGCCGGAGGGGGGGCTTCGGCGGATTGGCTTCAGATTGACGGCGGCGAGGTAATAGCAAGATACCGGGTAATAAACGCAGCGGCCAGCATTGATTAAGTCAGTATATACGGCAGTCCGTCGGCGGCTGTACCGCAACATGGCGTAATTTGGAAATATTTTGTGACGTTTTCCGGCGTTAAAACCGCCGTGGCCGCCCCATGCACGGCGATGCTTTCATTATGCAGTAACAGGAGTTCATCGCAGTTGCGCAGTGCGGAATTTAAGTCGTGAATCACCATTATTACGGTCAAGTTGCGCTGGGTTTGCCCGGCACGCAAATAGGCAAAAAATTCCTGCTGTGCTTTGATATCCAGCCCGGTGGCCGGTTCATCCAACAGCAAAGTTTCCGGTTGTTGGGCTAATGTCAACGCCAGCCACGCCCGCTGTTGTTCCCCGCCGGACAGCGTGTTGACTAAACGCAGTTTCAGTCCGTTTAAATTACACTCCGCCAGTGCCTGCATCACCGCCGATTTATCCCGTTCCGTATAGCGGCGGCACCAGCTTTGGTGCGGTAACCGCCCCAGATAGACCAGCTCTTCTACGCTCAACTCCTCCGGAATCGGCGGATGCTGGGGCAATAATGCCAGCTTTTTGGCCAGATTTTTACTGGAAATCTCCGCCAACGCTTTACCGTTCCACGTTATTTTTCCGGTTGACGGCGTTAAAATACGGGCTAAAATCTTAATTAAAGTCGATTTTCCCGTGCCGTTGGCCCCGATAATACCATAAATTTTGCCCGGTTTAAAGACAAAATCAAGATTACGCAATACCGTTTTTTTGCCGTATCGAGCCGAAATATTCTGTAACTCAATTTTCATGATTTCTCCCCGTTCCGGCTAAAATCCACAGGAAAAACGGCGCCCCGATTAAGGCCAGCAGCACGCCGGCCGGAAGTTCACGGGGGGCGATTACCACCCGGCCGACCATATCGCACAACACCGTAAGTATTGCCCCCGTCAAGGCACTGTTCAGCGTTAAAAAACGATGCCCGCTGCCGGACAAACGCCGGGCGGTATGCGGCGCAATTAAACCCACAAAACTTAATAATCCGGCCACACTTACCGCCGCCGCCGCCAGTCCAGCCGCAATAATCAACAATGTTAAACGGCGTTGTTCTACTTTTATGCCTAACGCCGTGGCCATGTCATCACCCAATAACAGCACATCCAAACTCTTGGCCAGCGCAAACGCCAATCCGCCGCCCGCTACCACCCACGGCCACAGCAACTGCACGTTTGCCATGTTCCGGGCCGCAAAACTGCCCGATAAAAAGTCCAGCACCCCTACCACTTTATGCGAATTAAGCAATAAAACCGCACTGGTCAACGCACCCAGCAACGCACTGAACGCTACTCCGGCCAAAATTAACCGCAACGGCTGAATCCCGTGATGCCACGCCAGAAAATAGATGCAACCCGCCGCCGCCAACGCCCCGATCATCGCCGCCGAAATCGTAAAATTATTATATTCCGGCAGATACATCAGCATAATTACCGTACCCAATCCCCCGCCGGACGATACACCGATGATGCCCGGCGACGCCAATGGATTCCGCATTATCGCCTGCAAAATCATGCCCGACACCGCCAACGCCGCTCCACTTAACGCCGCCAGCAAAATTCGGGGCAGTCGCAATTGCCACACAATTTTTCCCGCCATACTGTCCGGCAGAAAAATATCCCGCCACGCCACCGGAACGGCACCGATTTTCAGACTTAACAGCATTATTACCGCTAAGGTGGTCAACAAGGCGGCACTTACCATGATTTTTCGTTTTATACTCATAATACAATAATCTATCACGCTTGAACGCTAAATCAACCCGATACATAAAAAAATCCGCCGGAAACCATAGTCTCCGACGGATTTGGAATTACTTTTTGATCAAGTATTACTTCATCAAACCGCCCAATTCCTTATAGAACTTCATCCGGCGGTCATTATCCTTTTCCGCCTGAGCATAAACAGCTTCGGCATCGGCCGGAGCGGTCTTCTGCAACGCCGCATAACGACGTTCGCCACGGATGAAATCCTGGAAGCTGGCTGTAGCTTCTCTGGCCTGCCAGGCAAACGGAGTTTCCGCAGTCGGGTTGTACTGATACAACGGCCAGTAACCGGCTTCCACCGCCTTCTTAGCTTCTACCTGACTCATGCGCATATCACCCTTGATACCGTGCGCAATACACGGCGAGTAAGCGATGATGATGGACGGGCCGTTATAGGCTTCAGCTTCACGAATGGCTTTTAACGCCTGATTGCGGTCGGCACCCATATTGATGCTGGCTACGTATACGTTACCGTAACTCATGCACATGAAACCGAGGTTCTTCTTGGTTAAGCGCTTGCCGGAGTTGGCAAACAACGCCACCGCACCAATCGGGGTGGACTTGGAGGCCTGCCCGCCGGTGTTGGAGTATACTTCAGTATCCAGTACCAGAATATTTACGTTACGGTTCTGCGCCACAACGTGGTCCAAACCACCGTAACCGATATCGTATGCCCAGCCGTCGCCGCCGATAATCCACAGCGACTTGTCTACAAAATAGTCGGCCAGTTCATCGAGTTTAGCCAGAACTTCGGCACAAGCATCGCAACGCTTGGCGTTCTTTAAGGCGGCCTTTACCGCATCCTGATTCGCCATCGCTTCGGCATCAACCTTGTCCCAAGTGGTCATGGCGGCTTCCAAAGCCTTCTTCAAGTCGGCATCGATGTTCAACGCCATCGCCGCGGCTACCACACTCTGCAACTGCTTGCGGTTGGTGTCGATGGCAATACGCATACCGTAACCGAATTCGGCGTTGTCTTCAAACAGCGAGTTCGCCCACGCCGGACCACGGCCGGATTTGTCCGTACAGTACGGCAAGGACGGGAAAGAACCGCCGTAGATGGAGGAACAACCAGTGGCGTTGGCAACCACCATGCGGTTACCGAACAACTGACTGATCAACTTGACATACGGTGTTTCTCCGCAACCGGCACAAGCACCGGAGAATTCAAAGTGCGGCAACAGGAACTGAGAGGCCTTAACCGTAGTCGGAGTTAAACCGCCCAGAACATTATCCGGCAATGCTTCGAAGAACTTTTCGTTGGCATTCTGGCCGGCGGCACGTTCTTCCACCAAATGACCGAAGCTGATCGCCTTTTCCTTGGCCGGACAGGTTTCAATACAGACGCCGCAACCGGTACAGTCTTCTACATATACCTGTAAACGGTACTTTAAGCCCGGTTCCTTTACGCCCTTGGCATCTACGGTCAGGAAGCTGGCCGGAGCCGCGGCTAAGTCGGCCGGAGCAATCAATTTCGGGCGGATGGCGGCGTGCGGGCAAGCCATGGCACACTGGTTACACTGGATACACTTGGCAGAATCCCAAACCGGAACCATCGGTGCAATACCGCGTTTTTCCAGCTTGCTGGTGCCAATCGGCATCGAACCGTCGATACTCATGGCGGATACCGGAATATCGTCGCCCTTCAAGTGCAGAATCGGCTTCATCAACTTGGTGGCAAATTCGCCGGCATCGGCACCGATTAAGGTAACTTCATCCGCATGCGCCACGCCGTTCAAGTCGGCCGGAACCGCTACCTGCTTCAATTCCGCTAAGGAGTTGTCTACGCAGGTAATGTTCTTATTTACGATTTCTTCACCCTTCTTTGAGAAGGTCTTGACAATCGCTTTCTTGATATAACCGATGGCTTCATCGGTCGGAATAATGTTAGCCAGCTTAAAGAAGCACACCTGCATTACCGTGTTGATTCGGGCGCCCAAACCGGCGGCCATGGAGATCTTACGGGCATCAATGGTGTAAACTTTAATGTTCTTCTTAATGATGGTTTCCTGCATGCTTTTGGTAAAGGTTTCAAAAACCTTATCCGCCGGAACTTCACTGTTCAACAGGAAAGTACCGCCTTCACGAATGCCGGACAACATATCATAACGGCCGATATAGGCCGCATTATGACAGGCGACGAAATTCGGGCTGGTAACAACGTACTGGCTCTTAATCGGTGTGTTACCGAAACGCAGGTGAGATACCGTTACCCCGCCGGACTTCTTAGAGTCATATACGAAATATGCCTGTACATACTTATTGGTGTTGTCACCGATAATCTTAATCGAGTTTTTATTGGAACCTACGGTACCATCGGCACCCAAGCCCCAGAACATACAGCAGGTGGCATCGGCCGGTTCGGTAACCAAGTCGGTGGTAACCGGTAAAGACAAGTTGGTAACGTCGTCGTTAATACCCACGGTGAAGTTATGGGTGCATTTGCCCTGCAAATGTTCGTAAATAGCATTAACCATGCTCGGAGTGAACTCCTTACAGGCCAAACCGTAACGACCGCCAACCACCTTAACGCCACTGCCGGCCAGTGATGCGGCTACATCCAAATACAACGGTTCGCCCAAGCTGCCCGGTTCTTTGCAACGGTCTAACACCGCTACACGCTTAACGCTCTTCGGCAACGCCTTGACAAATACATCGGCCGCAAACGGACGATACAGACGAACCTTTAACAGACCGACCTTCTTACCCTGTTTGGTCAGGTAATCTACGGTTTCTTCAATAGTTTCACAGCCGGAACCCATGGCAATTACCACGTCTTCCGCATCGGCGGCGCCGACGTAGTCAAACAAATGGAGCCGGCGACCGGTAACGGCGGCCAATTTATCCATATACTTCTGCACGGTGGCCGGAAGATCAGCATACTGCTTGTTGGTGGTTTCACGCCCCTGGAAGTAAACGTCGGTATTCTGCGCGGCCATCTTTGCATACGGGGATTCCGGACGCAATGCACGGGCGCGGAACTCTTCCACATACTTCATATCCAGCAACTTCTTCATTTCAGTAAAGTCTAAAAGTTCAATCTTCTGGATTTCATGCGAAGTACGGAAACCGTCAAAGAAGTTCAGGAACGGGATGCGGCTTTCCAAGGTGGCAAGGTGAGCCACAATCGCCATATCGTGAGTTTCCTGAATGCTGGCGGCGCTGGTCATGGCGTAACCGGTGGAACGACAGCTCATAACGTCGGAATGGTCACCGAAAATTGAGAGCGACTGCGCGGCCAAGGCACGGGCGGACACGTGGAATACCGTCGGAATCATTTCGCCGGCAATCTTGTACATGTTCGGGATCATCAGCAGTAAGCCCTGACTGGCGGTAAAGGTGGTGGTGAGCGCACCGGCGTTCAACGAACCGTGTACGGCACCGGCAGCACCGGCTTCTGACTGCATTTCGGCAACTTCAACTTTTTCGCCAAACATGTTTTTCATGCCCTGGCTGGCCCAGGTATCCGCATATTCGCCCATGGTTGAGGACGGGGTAATCGGGTAGATGGCGGCCACTTCGCTGAAGGCATACGCTACATATGCTGCAGCGTAATTACCGTCAATGGTCTGCATCTTTTTTTTGACATCTGCCATTTTGTTAATCTCCATTATATATGGTTAAATTGAACAACCCGCACATGGCGGGCTGTTGTTGTAAAATTTTTATTCGCTGATAACGGTGGCGGAAACTTGAACACTCCGAGTCCAGAAGAATAATGTCCAGAAATTATACCGGCTATCGGTACTGGTGGTCATGTTAAGCACCTTAAATGCACCGGCTTTACGGGCGGAATTGGTCAGCGCATGTACTGCGGATTCCGTGTTTACTGTGTCGGTAAACAGTGCAAAGGCGTTGTCCGGAATTACCGTGCCGGAAAATACCGGTACGCAGTTCAGGAAATAGAAGCCGTAGTTGCTGTAGGTATAGTGTTCTGCTGTATAGGTTTGATTACCTTCAGTAACGCTTACGTTGTTGAGCTTCTTTGCGACTTCAAGACTGCTGCAACCGCTGAACAGGATTGCGGCACCGGCTAAAATCATAGCGGCCAATACAAATTTTTTCATCTTCTGAATGCTCCAAATGTTATAATTTAATAAAGCTCCATTTAGTAATATAGTGCCGGAAAAATTTTTTTCAAATCAAATCCGGCAATTATTATGGACTACTTACCCGCTTTTTCCCGCGCAACCGCACGATACGCAATATCCCGACGGCTGAAGCAGTTGGAAAAATGAATTTTATCTACACCGCAGTAGGCCAGCGCAATCGCTTCACTCACCGTTTTGCCGCGAGCCGCCACGCCTAACACCCGGCCGCCGGTATTGACTATTTTACCGTCTTTAAAGCCGGTGCCGGCATGGAAAACTTGAGTGCCGGCCTGCTTTGCGGCCTCTAAGCCGGAAATTACATGCCCGGTGTCGCATTTGCCCGGATAACCGCCGGAGGCAATCACTACACTTACCGCCGGGTCTGGCGACCAATTCAGCGTACATTCACTCAATTTTTCATCGGCCACTTTTAACATAACTTCCAGTAAATCACTGTCTAAGCGCAACAGCACCGGCTGTACTTCCGGGTCGCCGAAACGCACATTGAACTCCAGCACTTTCGGGCCGTTGGCCGTAACCATTACCCCCACAAAAATTATGCCGTGAAAGTCCAGTTTTTCCGCCTGCACGCCACGCAGAAAGTTTTGTAGAATGTCCCGGTTGATAATCTCCATCACCTCTGCCGTAACCACCGGCGCCGGACTGTAAGCACCCATGCCGCCGGTGTTTAAGCCGGTGTCGCCGTCGCCAGCCCGCTTATGGTCCTGACTGGAGGCCAACGGGACAATGGTTTTAGTGTCGGTCAAGGCTAAAATCGAGGCTTCTTCGCCAAACAGACACTCTTCCACCAATACCAGGCGGCCGGAGTCGCCGAAAGCGCCGTCAAAACATTCACGGGCAAATTTAACGGCATCGGCCTTATTGTCCGCCACCAGTACGCCTTTACCGGCGGCCAAACCGTCGGCCTTAATCACAATGCCTTTTACGCCGCAGGAGTCAAATTCGTTTTCAATATACTCTGCCGCGGCGTCGGCGGTGCTGAACGTGGCGGACTTGGCGCACGGAATATTATATTTTAACATGAAGTTTTTGGCAAAGTCTTTACTGCCTTCCAGTTGAGCCGCATATTGCGCCGGGCCGAAGACTTTTAAGCCACGTTTTTTGAATACGTCCACCAAACCGTCGCACAATGGAGCCTCCGGGCCGACCACGGTTAAACCGATCTGATTTTTTTCGGCAAAATCGGCCAGTTTGTCCAGCTCGTTTACCTTAATATTTACACATTCGGCATCTTGGGCAATACCGGCGTTACCGGGAGCGCAAAAAACCTTGGTTGCCAATTTACTCTGCTTAAGTTTCCAGCACAGCACGTGTTCCCGGCCGCCGTTGCCTACCACCAAAATATTCATGTTTATTGTCCTTTTTTTGCAATTATATAAAAAAACTCGTTTACAATATACACTGTTTTTTATGATTTGTCATCTTTAATCATAAGCTTTTTTGGAAAAATGGGTGTATATTAGTTGCTGTTATGGATATTATAGACGAAAATCTGCGCAATTCCGCGTTATCGGCATCCGATGACGAACTGCTGGCGGCCTGCACGATGGACTTTTTTAAAAGCACCGGCAAGGGCGGCCAGAAGCGCAACAAAACTTCCAGCGCGGTAAGGCTGATTCATCGGCCGACCGGCGTGGCGGTAACCGACTGTTCGGAACGCAGTCAGCACCGCAACCGGCAGGCGGCGTTACAAAAACTCCGGCTGGCGATAGCTTTACAGTGCCGGGCGACTCCGGCGGCTATGCCCGCCAATCCCGAATGCGGCGTAACCAATGCGGCATTTTTTTTAAATATGGCGCAACTTATCGATATGTTTTATGCGTGTAACGGCAACCATTTTCAGGTGGCGGAAACACTTGGTTTGTCAGCATCCAAAACCGTTAAGATTCTGGCCAAAGAACCCCAGATTCTGAATGCGGTAAATACTATTCGCCAGAGTCATCAACTGGGGCCGCTGCATCCGTAATTTCCGGTGCGGCGTCTGACACCGACTGCTCTTCGGTTCCCGGTGCGGAGGCGGCTTCATTCCCGCTGTTTTGTTGCTCTGCCAGCAACTCTTTTATCACTTGTTTGCCCACGCGTTGATTACGTTTTTCAAAGAATTTATTCATGGCCTTTTCTCCATAGCGGCCGGCAAAGGCCTGAACTTCACGGAAACCGTCGCCGTAGATCGGGTCCATATTATAAAGTTTCCGGCGGTTTAAATAGAACTTCCGATAGTGCTGATTATAATTATATGCCACATACTCGGCATAGCCTTCGATGATTTTCAGGTCATCAATAAACGGAAAGCGGCGCAGCATATCGTCGTGTGCCAATTCGTGAGCGCAGGTGTCCGCCACGTCATCCCGTGAATAACCCATTACAATGTAAATGGAACTGTCCACCAGATTATGATTCTCGTCGTAAGTATTATGAATCATACCGCAGACGCCCTCCGGCATGTCCGGCTCCACCTGCCGCAAACCGTCTAAATCCACCAGATACACCGGAATCGGATGGTCGCCTTTAAAGCCGAACTGTTTTACCAGTCGTTTACGCACGGAGTCAAAAATACTGCCGGCCAGTTTCGCATCCATCACCAGCGAATTTCTACAGCGTTTATCATTGCATAATTTTCGGCCGTCCGGCAAGGTGGTATAGTCCTTTGTGGGGCGGGAACAACCACTGCAGCGAGGCAATTCTCCGCAACGATCGCAGAAAAACAGATCGCCGTTCGGCAGAAATACGGCATGATAACCGTTCAACAGCGAGTTACAGATCATACAACGCGGCCTCAACGCATTTAAACAGGTGTCGGAACACACTATCTTGTTCATGAATGTAGTGAAAGAGTCCCGACAGACTTTATTGCAGACTGAACAATGCGGCAGTGTGGTTTCAAAACATTTTTCCGAACAGAATCGCCGGCCATTTGCGATAAAACCGGATCGCATTGGTTGATTGCAGACCGAACATTTCGGCAGTACCGCCTGCAGGCACTGCTCCGAACAGATTTTTATATTGCCGAAGTTAATATAGTTACCGGTTATTCGTTTACGGCAGTTGCCGCAGTAGAGCTTTTCCGCCCCGAATGTTACTATTGACGCCGCCAGTAACAGCAACAGGAAAAAGCGTTTAATCGTCATATTCCACCCCTTGATAATATTTAATTATATCTTATGCTGAATAACTCGCCGTTAAATGATGAAAGCAGTTCCAAACAACTTTTTTCCGCCTCCGGCCACGACCATAACAGCCACTCCTCGGCAAAAATTCTTAAGTCCGGAATCGATAAGTAGACCGGTAACGTTTTTTTACTGCCGGTGGCCGTATAATACTGCGCCTGCAAATTCAAAACCAACTGATGAATGATGCGGCTTAAATCATAAAGATTGCCGGAAATCATCATCTCCGTAATCGGCGGCGTCAGGTTACAGTTGCCGGCCAGTTCAGTAATGCGTATCATAATACGCACCGCCGGAAAAATACGGCTTACCGGCGACAGTTTCAGGATGTTTTTTTGCACATACTGCATGGCGTTCGGCGGCAGTAACTCACGGACTCCGGCTTCGGTAATCAGCTGATAACTGTTCTCCAATTCGGCATTCAACGGAATGGCCGGCATCGGCAGCGTCAACTTTTCACTGCTTAACTGCTGATAGTATCTGGCCAGTTCCAAATACAATCCCGGTGCGGCTTCGGTGATATTCAACATATTCACCGCCGCAATCACTTTAGTTGCCAGCGGCTCCAGCTCCGGCGTTTCCAGACTGGATAAGTGCTGTTCCAATAGCTCGGCAATGGCTTTTTGCCGTGCCGACATGCTGAGTTTTACGCAGACGTGGCTCCGCCCGAACTGTGCGGCAACATCCGGCAGGCCGGTTTGTTCCAAAATCTTCATTACTGCCGCATTTACTTCACTTTCCGTAAACACTTTACGGGGGCGCTGGCTGGCGTTCAATGCGTAATCCACGGCCAACGCCACGTCTTCCGCCAAATAATGTTCGGCGGTGCCGGTGCGGATAAAGCATTGTAAAATGGCAAAATGCAGCTCTTCCAGGTCAAACGCATTGGCCGACCCGTCCGGGTGAACAATCATTATGGTGTTACTGCTGATTTTGATCATTTTTACTGCTTGGTGCCTAACGTGCGAATTTCTTCAATAAACTCTTCCACATCTTTAAATTTACGGTATACCGAGGCAAAACGCACATACGCCACCTGGTCCACCCCGCGCAATTTTTCCATTACTTTAGCGCCGATGGCGGAACTTGGCACCTCTTTATCAAACTCATTTTGCAGTTCTATGGTGATATCGTCTACAATTTTTAAAATGGCGTCGCTGCTGATCGGGCGTTTATAGCAGGCGTTGCAAATCCCGCGGAAAAGTTTATCCCGGTCAAAATCTTCAGGTATGCCATTCCGTTTTACTACCCGCAACTCACTTTGTATAATGCCTTCATAAGTGGTAAAGCGGTGCATACACCGGGTGCATTCCCGCCGCCGGCGCACGCCGGAACCGTCTTTCACCGCTCTGGAGTCTATTACCTTATCATCTTCACAACCGCATTTGGGGCAGCGCATGAAACACCTCTATGGATTACTGTTTTTCTAAAATATCTTCAATGGCCTGAAACGAGTCAAACGCCATGCCGCGGAAAGACGGCAATTTACGGCAACCATCCTCTACCGCCTGCAATCCCACCGTAAACTGCTTAAAATTACGGCGGCGCAAGGTGGCGGCATTATTTTCGGCATGGCCGGAAATCGCCAGCAGAAACATTACCCGATGCCGGTCTTCGGCCGGCAGATTTTCGGTTAACGCTTGAAAATTCTGTACAAATTTATGACTGGAACCGGCATAAATATGCGGCAGGACAAAGTCGGCTTCAGCCAGAAAGTCTGCTAAGGAGCCCCGGCTTAACTCGCCGTTATCGGCCCTTGCCGCAATTTCCGCCGGGAAACGAATGCCGGTTTTGGCGGCGGCGGGCATAACCTTTTTCAGCTCGGCAATCGCCGCAAAGCCCTGTTTGATGATTAAATCATTATCCCGGCCGACTCCGTAATTATTTTCCCCCCAGTTATACAGGATTCCGGTGGGCAGTTCCGCATTGCCGACGGTAAAGAAATTGACGTTAAAGTCAAATATCGTACCATCAAATCCGGCCTCCGGAAAACGATGCTGATAATCCGCTAATTTTTCCGCCAGTTTGATGTTTTGACTGGCCGGAGTGTTAAACCACTTGCGGACAAAATAGTTATCACTGCGTTTCCACGTGATGTCGCTGAGTTTTATCTGTAGATAAACCTGTACTCCAGCCTGATGCGCCGCTTTAATCAAGCCGGCGGCGGCACGCTGGAAGTCCGGGGCGGAGAAAAACTCCTTGTTATAAGGCAACGCAATTTCTTTGACGCCTAATGCCGATATCCGGGCGGTTAAAGACTCCGGGGTTTCGGCATAAAACATCATGGTGTTGTCATCTAGCACCATTAAATTGGCGGCGTTTTCGCCTATGACGGCGGTCAGCTCGGCGGCCCGGCTGTTATACTGCGCATCATCGGTGCCGCCAAGAATCTTTTCAGCATCGGATTTCGGCATATATTCCCAGCTGGCGCAACCGGTTAAAAACAGTGCTCCGGCAATTATTCCGGCCGCAAATCGGCATATAGTCAAATTCATATAATCTCCAAGTGTAAAATTGTACCCACTAACAATATAACGCCACTGCCGGATTTTCAACCGTAAAATAGAAAAAAAACGAATAATTTACACTTGCCATTGCAATAACTTTGCTTTTTTTACATATAATGTTATATTAAGCCGGGATTGAAAGCGCAAAATTTTAAGGTAGTAACAGATGAATGAAACTGAACTGAAAAAGTATAGAGACGATATTGACGGGATCGACCGGAAAATTATTGAATTGCTGAATCAACGCTGTCTGGCGGTGAAAAATATCGGCGAACTCAAAAACGCCGCCAATGCTCCGGTTTTTGTGCCGGAACGTGAACGGGCGGTTTTTGAACGGCTGGATGCCGCCAATACTCAAGGGTTGCTGACTCCGGCGGCTTTACGGGCGGTTTATCGCGAAATTATGGCGGCGGCACGGGAACTTGAACGCCCGCTCCGGGTGGCGTTTTTAGGGCCCGAAGGCACTTTTACTCATGAAGCCGCCTGTGCTAAATTCTCTCATCAGACCGCCTTTATGCCGGAACGCACCATTTATGACGTTTTTGCCGCCGTAGAGTGCAATCGCGCCGATTACGGCTGCGTGCCGGTGGAGAACTCCACCGAAGGCGTTGTAACCAGTACGTTGGACCGCTTGTTCAACTCCACTTTGAAAATTTGCAATGAGATTTTTCTGCCGGTTCATCATCATCTGGCCGGATACGGGCCGATTGCCGCCATTAAAAAAATTTATTCGCACCGGCAGGCACTGGGGCAGTGCCACAACTTTTTACAGGAACACTGCCACCGGGCGGAGCTTTTAGAGACCGCCAGTACCGCACAGGCGGCGCAAATGGCGCTGGAGTCCGGGTCTGAATGCGCCTGCTTATGCGGCGGCGCCGCCGTGGAATTGACCGGAATTCCGGTTTTAATGGCCAATGTAGAGGACTCCGCCAGCAATACCACACGGTTTCTGGTGCTGGGGAAACAGGAGACGAACCCCACCGGAAATGATAAAACTTCACTGTGTTTGGGGATGCCGGATCGGGCCGGGGCGTTATATCAGGCGTTGGAACCGTTTAAAAACGCCAAAATATCCATGACTATGATTGAGAGCCGCCCCGGTAAGGTGTCGGCATTTGAATACTGCTTTTTTGTGGACATTATCGGGCATCGGCTGGATAAACCGGTGCAGGAGGCGTTGCGGGCGGCCAGCGGAATATGCTCCTTTGTAAAGGTGCTGGGCAGCTATCCGCGCGGTAACGACTGAATAATATGGCGTAACTGATTTTTAATTTGAGTTAAATAATATAAGGTGAAATAATGGAAAAGAAAGACGTAAAAGTTCTGATTATTACCGGGTTCGGTTTGAATTGCGAAAAAGAAACTCAGGCCGCATTTGATTACTGCGGCGCCACCGCCGAGCAGGTGCATTTAAATGATTTGATTGCCGGCAAACGCAGCTTGAAGGAGTTTCATATTTTGGCGTTTATCGGCGGATTTTCTTTTGGCGACCATTTGGGCGCCGGAACAATTTTTGCCAATCGCGTGGAGTTTAAACTGAAAGAGGAACTGCGGGAGTTTATTGCGGCCGGAAAGTTGATTATCGGAATCTGCAACGGCTTCCAGACTTTAAGCCGTTTAGGGCTGGTTCCGGCGTTGAAAGGCGAATATTTTGTTCAGCAGTGTGCCTTGGCGCATAATGACTGCGGAACTTTCCGGGATGACTGGTGCTATTTAAAGGCTAATCCGGCGTCGCCCTGCGTGTTTACCAAAAATGTGGATTTGGTGCGCTTGCCGTTGCGTCACGGCGAAGGTAAATTTGTGGCGGATGCCGAAACTTTGGCCGAAATTGAGGCCAAAAATCTGGTGGTGGTGCGTTATGCCAATGCCGACGGGTCGGTGGCTACCGAGTTCCCGGCTCTGCCGAACGGTTCTTTAAACTCGATTGCCGGGATTTGTGATGAAACCGGCCGCATCTTCGGTTTAATGCCCCACCCGGAAGCGTTTTTGTCGCCGTTTAATTCGCCCAGCTGGTGCGCGGATAAAATTGACGGCAAATTGCCCGAAGAGGGCGAAGGCGTGATTTTCTTCCGTAATGCCGTTAATTTTATCAGCGAAAATTGGAAATAATACCGGCCTATGAACGCTAAACAGCAGATGATACCTGATCGCCGCTTATGGTGGAGCGGCGATGATGTTATATTCCGGCTCAGTAATGTGCCGGAGGGTGCTGTGGCGTTTATGCGCAGTAATTTAGGCAATTCCGCCATACATTGGCAGGAAGTTGTGGCATCGGTTGATGAACTCCAGCCCGTGCTGGGGCGGGATTGGCATGACGAACCAATGACGTCGGTCGGCAACGGCGTATGGGAATGCCGGATTCCGTTAATCAGTATCGGGGTTTTTTCAGTAAAATGCTTTTACCAATACGGCAAAGAGATTGTGTGGGCGGAGGGCGATAACTTTTTCTTGAAAGTTGAACCGCCGCTTACCGCCGGCGTGAATTTGATTTATGCGGCATTCGTCCGGCAGTTCGGCGCAAATAAGTATCGCACCAGACGGGAAGAGGAGAATGAGGCGCAAATTAAAAATCTGGATGATAAAGGATATACCGTTATTCCACGCTCCGGAACTTTTCGCGATGTGATTCGGGAATTGGATTTTATTTTTAATAAATTAGGCAGTGAAATTCTACTGTTATTGCCGATTCATCCGCTGCCGGTAAGTTTTGGACGCATGGGGCGGTTCGGCAGTCCGTTTGCCGCTACCGACTATTTTAATGTGGAGCCGTCTTTGGCGGAATTTGACCCGGCGGCGACACCGTTGGAACAGTTTGGCGAACTGGTTGATGCGGTTCACTCCTATCGGTGCCGGATTTTTTTGGATATTCCGGTTAATCATACCGGCTGGAGCAGTAAGCTGCAGACCGAACATCCGGAACTCTTTGTGCGGGATGCCAACGGCAGATTTGTCAGCCCCGGCGCCTGGGGCGTGGTGTGGGAAGATTTATGTAAACTGGATTATAGCGATACCGCTACTTGGAAGTTAATGGCCGATGTGTTCCGCTACTGGTGCCGCAAAGGAGTGGACGGGTTTAGATGCGACGCCGGATATATGTTGCCGAAGGCCGCTTGGGATTATATTGTGGCTAAGGTGCGATCCGAGTTTCCTTTTACGGTATTCTTACTGGAAGGGCTTGGCGGCCCGCCGGTTACGCAGGAACGTCTGCTGGGCGAATGCGGTTTGAATTGGGCGTATTCTGAATTATTTCAGAATTACAGCCGTTCGGCAATTGAGTATTACTATAGTGTTTTAGCCACCGGAAGCAAGGCGAACGGGTTGCTGGTGAATTTTGCGGAAACGCACGACAATTCCCGCTTGGCGGCGGTGTCCGCCACATGGAGTCGTTTACGCTGTGCGGTAACGGCGGCGTTATGCGACAACGGCGGGTTCGGCATTACCAACGGCGTGGAGTTTTTAGCCACGGAACGGATTGATGTGCATAAAGACTCGGCTTTAAACTGGAATAATCCGGTGAATATCGTTAGTTTTATCAGCCGGTTGCAGCGCATTTTGCGCGAAAACTGCTGTTTTTATGCCGGCGCAGAATGGAGTTTTATCCATAATGGCGATTCCGAAACTTTGGCCGTGGCCAGACGCAGTCGGGACGGACAAAAATGTCTGCTGATTTTATTGAATTTAGAGGCCGAAAATACCAATATCGTTTCATGGCGGAATTCACCGTGCAACGGGCAGGTGATCGACTTGCTGACCGGAAAAAATCTGGATGTTACCACTAACGGCACTTATTCACTGGCACCCGGCGAAGCCTTGTTTTTAACCGCCGACCAAGCCGATTATAATGTTTTACAAACTCCGATTTCCAGAACCGACGGTATTGTGATACAGCAATCGTGCCGATATATGGCTTTACGGCTTTATGCGCATCTGCGGCCGGTGAAATTTCCGCAACTGCATTTTGCACCGGAAGAACTGGCGCAGGAGATGTTCCACTATTTTCCCGATTATTTGGCACGGGTGTCCGGACGGGATGTGGGAAATTGTGTGTATTATTATGTGAATGAAGCGATTAAACGACAGGTAATGGTGTTCAGTAACGGCATACTGGCACTGATTAATTCGGAAAAATTTCAGGTAAGTGTGGTATATTCGACCGGAAACGCCAACGAGGTTCGCACCGTGGAACATTGCGACAGTTTCCCAATGGCCGACGGGCGTGAGGGTACACTGCTTTTTATGCCGGAATATAACAGCGATTCGGTTTTACCGCTGGAGATTTCTCTGATTATCTATCAGTCAAATGGTATTGCTCACAAAAAAGGACATTTATTGTTGACTCCCGGCAATCAGGCCGTGCGGGTGGCTATGCATTATAAGCGCAATGAACTGCTGAAATATGACCGCTATGCGCTGTTGATAAATTGCTTAAGCGGATACAGTCAGACGGCGTCGGCCTGGGGGACTCTGCGCAGTAAATACGATGCTTTGCTGGCGGCAAATTGTAATTCCGACGTGCCGGTGGATCGCTATGTTATGTTTACCCGCTGTCGGGCATGGGTGGTGTTTAGGGGATTTTCATTCAGTTTGGACAGCCGTTGCTGGGCCGCATGGCAGTTGAGTTGCGGAAATTCCACATATTGGGATTTTGAGGTTCCGGTGGGGCAGGGCTTGATGGTTAATATCCGCATGTATTTGACAATGGCGCTGAACGGAAATGCGATAAGACTGCGCTTTGAACGGCTGGCGGCACAGAATAGTTCACACTCTTTACTGGATGCCCAGCCGGTAAAAATTATTTTACGGCCGGATTTGGAAGACCGTGTTAATCATACGGTTACTAAGGCTTTTACCGGGCCGGAACATCTTTACCCCGTGTCGGTACATCCGGTGGAGGGGGGATTTGATTTTCAACCGTCGGAACGGTGCTTATCCATCCGAATGCCGGAAGCCAAGTGCGTTATTCAGCCGGAATGGAGTTATATGGTGGAGTTGCCCAGAGAGAAATATTACGGACTGGAGGACCATACCGATTTGTTCAGTCCGGGATATTTGGAATTCTCTTTATGCGGCGGCGCCTGGGCGGAACTGGATGCTTTTGTCAGTTACAACAATGTTAAAACGGAACCGGAAAACTTGACATGGACGGAGCAGAAAATGCGCTATCCGGAGAGCGTGGCTCTGCCGGAATTGTTGCGCCGGGCTCTGGAAATATATGTGGTGAAACGGGATAATTTAAGCACGGTTATTGCCGGATATCCATGGTTTTTGGATTGGGGACGGGATACGCTGATTTGTTTGCGCGGGTTAATGGCGGGCGGCAAAATGAAGGAAGCGTCGGCAATTATCCGCAAATTTGCGGCGTTTGAACAGCAGGGAACGATTCCCAATATGATTCGGGGGAACGATGTGTCCAACCGGGATACGTCCGATGCCCCCTTATGGCTGATTGTGGCGACCAGAGACTATGTGGAGTTGTCCGGCGAAAAGGCTATTCTGGAACGCCGGTGCGGAAAACGTAAGCTGATTGAGATTCTGAAGAGCATTGTCGAATATTATATGAGCGGCACGACCAACGGAATTGTGATGGATAAAGAGAGCTGCCTGATTTTCTCGCCACGGCATTTTACTTGGATGGATACCAATTATCCGGCGGCTACCCCGCGGGAGGGATATCCAATTGAAATTCAGGCGTTATGGTTTGCCGCCTTAACGTTTTTGGCGGAGCATTTTCCGGAATACTATGCGATTGCCGAACAGGTGCGCAACAGTATTGTCAAATATTATTATCTCGGCCGGCTTCAAGGTTTTTCCGACTGTTTGCACTGCGGGAAAAATGTGGCGGCAAAAGAGGCCGCCGCTGATAACGCTGTACGCCCCAACCAGTTATTGGCCATTACATTAGGCGTAATAAAAGAACGTGAACAAAAGTTGTCTATCCTGCATGTGTGCGCTCAGTTGTTGATTCCGGGCGCCATCCGGTCGCTGGCGGATCGCCGGGTGGAACCGCCGTTGCCGGTATATTGGCACAGCAATTTACTTAATAACCCGGATTATCCGTATCAAGGGCGATATGCCGGTGCTGAAGATACGTCGCGGAAAGTGGCGTATCATAACGGCACGGCGTGGTGCTGGCCGTTCCCGCTGTATGTGGAGGCGTTGTTAATGACCGGCGGCGAGTCGGTGATTGAACAGGCTCGCGGTTATTTGAATTCGGCACAACTGCTTATGCAGGAAGCTGTACCGTGGCAGTTGCCGGAAGTTGCCGACGGGGATTATCCGCACCGTTGGGGCGGTTGCGGCGCACAGGCGTGGAGCGTAACCGAATTCTATCGGGTATGGCGCAAACTCGAATCCATGCTGCGATAAAACGGCGATTACCCGGCAATGAAATTTTCACACAACTGCATTAGTTTTTCGGCATACGGCAGATGTTTGTCCGGGTTGCGGAAATCCGGTGAAAGCATTTTGGCCGGGTCAAAATTAGCCGATACTTTGCCGTTTGGCGCAATGTAAAGCGTATTGAAAAATTCAAAAAAATCACCTACCCGCCCCGCCGTGTCGGACGGCGCAAAGCCGCCGGCCACAAATATTACCGGCGTCCCCATGGCCAAGCACGGCAAGGCACAATGAATCCGGCTGGTTACTACTAATTTGGCATGAGACAATTCCGTTAAACGTTCATGCGCCAGTTTAAAGCGGTCGGCCGCCGCAGGATAATCTGTACAGGGCAGATTCTGGGTTAAATAGACTTTTTCCGTATCGGCAAAAAACTTTTCCAGCGCCCGCTGTTTGGCGAACGGATGAAACAATTTGCCGGTCTGATAACACCGTTTAAACATTTTTAAGCTGGAAAATGCCCGGCTCCAGTCCGGTTCTTTACATAATACATCCACAAAATACACTTTGCCGCTGCTGCGGTCGGCCTGATAGGTGCGGCCTAACGTGAGCGTTAAACAACTGGTGTAAAAAGCCTCTACGCCACGCTCCTGCAAGAGCTTAAGCGTTAAGGAGTCTCGACAGCCGATCGGTTGATGCCGCTTAAAGTAATCAATCTTATCCGGCCCGGCAATCTGGTCAACTTTATGCGCTTCCATGTGAAACGCCACAAACAACGGCTCAATATTTTGGGGCGGCGGCCACGTTTCCGGGTGGCTCATAAACCAGCCGTTCATAATCATTTTTACCGGGTCGCCGTGATACTGATTAAGCTGTTCCCGATTCAACAACATATCCGTTTGCGGCAGATATTGTTTAGCGGCGGTACTCTGAATATAGTCGCCGATATTAAAATTCTTCCGCTGTGATTCATAGGTTAAAACCGCATATTTCATTATTGATCCTTTTTATCCGCCGCCGGTACAAATCGCACGGAACCATCGGTAAAACAGGCGTTAAAACCCGCTGGTTTACCGTTGTCCTGATGCCGGAAACTTACATTTTTATAATTGTCCGCCAAGTCCACAAAAATGGCGTTCGGCAGGGCGTCGGTAATTAGAACCGTTTGGTCGATGTCGGCAATTTCACGATGTTTACGCATGTTGTTCAAGGCGGCGTTCATACCGTAATGAACCGGAATGGTGTCTTCGGCAAGCGTAGAATGGTCGCTTTCCACCGGGCAGGTAAACGAGCTCAAAAAATGCACCATATCTTTCCGTACTTGCGGAATCCACTCTTGAGCATTCGGATAAAACTGGTTGCGGCTATAGTACATTTGCACCGCATTGCCAAGTTTTTTCAGATTATATTTACACTGATTTTCCAACGCATTGGTTCGACTGCGCTGATATGCCGGCAGTAATACCACCAGCAATAAGGCGAAGACCGTAACCACTACAATCAGTTCGATCAAGCTAAAATGTATTTTTACCTGCCGGGCATTCATAAAATGACTTGTCCTCTCTCTATTACTCTGCAATTCTGCTATTTACGCGGACCAAAGATATTGCCGTATTTCTTGTCATTTAACGACTCCACATAGGCCGCTACTTTGGTATACGTACTGCACGGGTCTACGGTAACGTCCATGCAATCCCCGTCAAGCACCAGCAATGGTACGCCAAGCGAGTTCAGAACTTCACGCAAATGTTTGACAAAGGCGGCGTCGGACATGGAACAGCGGCCGAATGAGTGATTATACAGAATACAACCGTTCAATTTGGCCTGCTTTACCCGGTCGGCAATTAACTGCACCCGCATGTCCGGCGAGAAGAAACCACTGGTCAGAATTTTACGGGCCAGCGACCGGTATGGGTCATTAATATCCAAAGGGTCCCAGCCGATGAAATTTACCTCTTCAAACACAATCGGCGCTCCGCAGTCTTTTTCAATATAATCCAGCAAATTACTGCTGTAAAACGGCGGCAGATGCAGCCAGATCAGGCGGTGAGTGTCATCAATATTAATCTTGTCTTCAATTTCTTTCCGGCGTTCCAAGAGTTCACTGTACTGCTGTTTGTACATGTTCACCAGCTCCGGCTTGCCCCATAACTGGGAGAATAAGGCGGCAAAGTATACCGCCTCGGCTCCACGCATCAGCGGCGGGCTGGAAAAACGCAACTCATTACATAATTTGGAATAATGACGTGCTTCGTTGGATAATTCACACGCCGTGCGTAAATGGTCCATATCCAAACTGCGCCCCAATCTTTTGCCGATTAGACTTACTGCCCGTTCCAGCTCTTCCGCCACATGTTCGATGGCATGGCCGGACAAGGTGGGCGGCGTATGCAGACTGAAGAAATTATCCTCCGCCCCGTATGTGCGGGCTAAATCACGGAAGATACGTTCACCCTGCTGACACGGCTGCGACGTGGATACGCCAAAGACCGGTTTCGGCAACTCTACCCCTTCCAGATAACGCAAAAAGGTACAGGTTTCCCCGGAGAAGCCTTTACAGGCCGCCATGTCTAAGGCGTGCTTTACACGTTTTCCACTGCGGGCAAACAATGCGGCATAGGTTTCCAGCGTAAGCATTCTAACGCCGAACGCATTAAGAATTTCGGTGGGGAAGAACAAGTTACGCCATACCAATGGTTCAGCTTCTTTAGTCAAAAAATCACTTTTTGTGCTTTTGGCCCGCATCATCGCTGATTTTAACGGAGTCTGGAATTTATAGGGTTCGTGAGCCGGGACCAAATGCCCTTTGCGTTCGGCAAATTCCTGCGCTATGCAAGCCGCTCCAAGCGCACCCATAACGCTGTGGAACTCTGGAATAATAATATTGTTGCCCGTAATCTCCTTCAGGAAATATGCTACGGCACGGTTATAGGCCACGCCGCCCTGAAAGATAATGTCGCCCTTGTAATTAAGGAACAACTCGCCGACGCCGGACATGATGGTACGGGCTTGAGCCCGGCACGCCCCGCCGATAATTTCACTTAACGGATAGCGATTCTTAAACTTGTTGATGCTGGTGGCACTCAATACGGCGCATACGCTGGAGAATTCCAGATTACTGTCATAATTGGCACGGTCGGCCATTTCTTCAATCGGAATATTCAGCTTTATTGCCACACTGTCCAGAAAAGCTCCGGTTCCGGCGGCGCAGATGCCGCTCATTTTGGTGTTCCACATCCGCATGGCGTCATTATAAATCATGGCTTTGCTGTCTTGGCCGCCTACATCCAGAATTGCCTTGCAGTCCGGGTAATAGTGTTTGGCACCGGCCACGTGAGCGGAGACTTCACTAACCATAAAGTCATACGGAATAAACTTGGCGGTGTCGTCGGTAATCTGACTGCCGGTAACTACGGTACAGCATAATTCCGAAAAATCCTTTACTCCGGCCTCCGCCAGAAAATCGGTCATCGTTTTATGCAATGCCCCCAAATTGCAGGCGCCGCACTGATTGCACTTTCCGGTACAGCGAATCTTGCCGGAACTGGCCGGACGGGTGCGCTGATACATAGAGTGAATTACCTTGCCGCGATGATTCAACAACACGGCTTTTAATGTGGTGGAACCAATGTCCACGCCTAAAAACATTTGATGCATGTCTATATGTCCTTAATTTTTAGCAACTATAATTTTAAACTTAATATAACATTTAACGCCGATATTTCCAGAAAAACGCCGAAAAAAAACCACGATTTGTGCGATTTTAGCAAAAAAAACCGCCAATGTGTTGAAAAAAAGCAATTGTTGTGCTATTATAATGAGGTTGTATACTTATGAAAAATTATATTATAATTGAAATATTAAAAAACAGAGGTTTCCGATGCGCAGATTTTTGATGTTGCTGGCGGTGCTTTGCTGCACCGTGACGGTTATGGCTCAACAGAAGAATACCGATTTGGTAAAATATGTTCCGGAAGGGACAAACGTATTGCTGTATGTAAATACCGGGCGATTGCTTAATACGGATTTTATGAAGCAGATGCGCCAGCAGAATCAACGGCTCGATTTTATGGTGGACGGTATCATGTATCATGAAGAACAGAACAAGATGCCGAATGAAGCGGTAAAAGCATTGATGGTCTGCCGGGACACCACTAAAGCCACCGCTTCTTTCTTTTTAATGAATACCGGCGTAAATCCGGATAAGTTTGAAGAGTTTTTTGTGGCCGATTATGCCTATTTTAACTCGTCAACCCAAAAATCCATTCAGTTCGGCCGCCGCAATAATATGGTGGAATACTTTGAACTGGGGCGCAAACGGACGCCGGATTTGGTGTTTTCCGCCGTGTATATCAGCGATGATATGGTGGCGATTACACCGGTGGACTATTTGGTGCCGACCTTGAAGGCGTTACAGAATCCGCCGGTTCGCGGCGAAGTTGCGTCGGTGGCGGGGCATAATGTCAATAATAATACCATTGCTCTGCTGGTGGCATCGCTGAAAACCAAGGGCGACAATTTAATCAGTTGGGATCGCGAACTGGACGGCGTTACCTTTGTGGAAATTTCATTTGACTTAAACGGGGCGGACGAAGATGTTAAAATTATCGGCCGCTTCTACTGCGAGTCCGGCGAAAGCAACACTCCGGCAGCGCAGGCGGCTACTGCCGCTAAGTTTGCCACCAATTTACGCAAATTGAAAGACGCCTGGCTGGATGAAGTGTTCGGCTATGATAATGAAGAGTTGCGCAGTAAGGTGGAAAAGTGTATCTCCGTTTCTATTCGCGACGGCCGCATTGACTTGGAAGTCAATATGCCGCATGACGTGTATGCCGAAGTGGTGGAGTTTGCTCCAAACGCCGCTACTGAATTACTTGATTCGGTTTGTGCTAAATTTCAGCTTACCGAATCGAACAGCGCTGAATAAGTTATCTTGAAACGCAAAATTCATCAGTTCAACGCCGCGGCATTGTTAATGTCGGCGGCGTTGTTTGTTATGTTTCTGGCGTTGCTGTTGTTTTATCATGAGGCAATCGGGGTGCGGATGGAACCGGCTCGCTACAATAAAGTTATTGCCGCAACCGCACTGAAATATGACGTAGACCCCGATTTGGTGCGAGCCGTAATTTATACGGAAAGCAAATTTGATCAGTTTGATGTGGGCGAGGCCGGCGAGGTGGGGCTGATGCAGATTCTGCCCGGCGGCGCCGCGGCGGATTATGCAAAGAGTAATAAATTAAAGCCGTTTACCCGCAGTGAGTTGTTTGACGCTAAACTGAATATCGAAATCGGCGTGTGGTTTTTAGCCGCCGGATTGAAACGCTATGCCGATAGCCCGGATGCCGTGATGTTAGCCTTATGCCGCTACAATGCCGGCGACAGCCGGGCGAAAAGATGGGCCGCCGCAGAGGGCAATCTAATCGACAATATTGATATCGCCAGCACTAAGGCGTATGTACAGAAGGTCTTGAACCGCTATAAGTTATATGAGGATTTAGGAATAGATGAAAAATAAACTGAGATTTTTTATCGGATTATGCTGTTGGCTGGTTTCCTGGGCTTGGTGTGTGGCGGACGAAGCGGAAAAAACTCAAGTTCAAGTGGGTTGGCGGCTCGATTTTACATTGCCGGAAAACGCGGTGTCCGGCAGTTATAATAACAGCTGGGAGGCCGGCGGTACGAAAATTGGAGTGCCGGAACCTACCTATACCGTGGTGAAAAATACCGATGCCGCCACCGGCGCCGTTCTGCAGATAAAAAGCGATAAAGCCACCGGAGCATTAATGTGCAAAGGTAAGGTTGATCTGAATAAATATCCAATTATGCGCTGGAAATGGCGGGTAATTACCCTGCCCGCCGGAGCGGATGGCCGCAAACCGGAAACCGATGACCAAGCCATTTCCTTATATATCGGCGCCCGCAATTTTTTATCGAATAAAAGCGTGTGTTATCGCTGGGAAACTGAGACTCCGGTCGGTGCCAGCGGGCTGGTAACTTATGGCGGCGGGTTGGTGAAGGTAAAGTATTTTTCGTTACGCAATAAAGATACCGCCGCCGGGACATGGGTGACGGAGTCAAGAAATGTGCGGGATGATTTTAAAGCGGCTTACGGTTATGTGCCGGATGAATTTGCATTCAGCGTAGGGGCAAACAGTCAATATACCCAAACCAATACCGTGGCGGAATTGGAATACGTGGAGTTTGTAACGGAGTAAAATATGGCGGAAACTCAATTTGATGCGTTGGAAAATATCAGTTTATGGCGTCGGTTATGGCTGTTGTTTTTTATTTTTGCCCGCATTGCGGCGTTTGTGGTCGGCGGCGGCTATGTGATTCTGCCCATGGTGGAGCAGGAGTTGGTGGCACGCCGCAAATGGCTGAAATCGCAGGAGTTTGTGGACATGACGGCGGTGGTGCAGACCATCCCCGGTATTATTGCCGGTAACTGCGCCATATATTTGGGATATCGGATTGCCGGAAAATTGGGGGCGTTGGCGGCGTTGCTGGGCGTGGCCATGCCGTCGGTGATCATTATTACGCTGGTGGCGATGTTTTTTAATTCGTTTTCCGATACAATTTTAACCAACTCATATTTAAACGGCGCATTTGTCGGCGTAAAAGCCGCCGTTTGCGGTTTGGTCCTGGCGACGGCGGTAAAGATGATTAAAAAGACCTTTACGGGCGCGTTTGAGGTTACAATCGGCGTATGCAGTTTTGTCAGCGTGGTGTTTTTTCCGGTCAACCCCGGCGTGGCGATGGTTACGGCGGCGGTGTTGGGCGTAGGGTATTTGTTGCTGAAAAATAAATTGACCGGAGGCTGCAAATGAGTTTATGGGTGGTGTACGGACTGTTTTTCCAGTTTGGGTTGCTCTGTTTCGGCGGCGGCTATGTGCTGGTGCCGTTAATCGTTACCCAAATTGTGCATAATCCGGACTTTCAATTAAGCGAGGAGATGTTCGGTATGTTGTTGGCGATTGCCCAGATGACGCCGGGGCCGATCGGCTTGAATACCGCAACGTTTGTAGGATACATGGTGGGGGCGGGCGAGAGTAAAAATGTGTGGTCCGGGATTTTCGGCGGCATTGTCGGGTCGGCGGCATTGCTGACTCCGGGGTACGTTTTAGTGATTTTGGCCAGCTATTATTTAAAACGCTGTCAAGACAGTATTGGCGTAAAAGGCGTGTTGACCGGGATTCGCCCGGCTTCAGTCGGTCTGGTCTGGATGGCGGTAATCATCTTTTTAGGCTATGGCGTGTTTGACGGTAATCTGCCGTTTAAAGCGTGGGTTGCCGGTCTGTGGAATGCCCAAAATCCCGTGGTGTGGCCGCAATTCAACTGGGGAGCCGCTTTGATTATGCTGACGGCATACGGGCTGTTAAGCTGGCGGAATATCAATGTGATTTGGCTGTTGCTGGCGGCGGCCGCCGCCGGAGCAATCTTTTTATCCTGAGCAAATTGCCAGCGGAATGACACCATAAAAAAGGTCGGGTAATCGTTGATCACCCGGCCCTTTTTTTATGCCGTTAAAAGTGCAGAACTTAGTATTCGTAAATTTTGCCCTTACTGCGGCGGCGTTCAAGTTCGCTAAGCAGAATCTTACGCATACGGATGTTCTGCGGCGTTACTTCCAGCAGTTCATCATCGTCAATATATTCCAAAGCCTGCTCCAAACTCATTACTCTGGCCGGAGCAATTTTCATATTGCGGTCTGACCCGGACGCACGCAGGTTGGTCAACTGTTTGGCTCGCTGAATGTTTACCATCAAGTCGCCTTCTTTACAGTGTTCACCCACAATCATGCCTTCGTAACACTCTACGTTCGGTTCAATAAAAAATTCACCACGCTGCTGTAAACCGTCAATCGCAAACGGTACTGACTTGCCGTTGGCCATCGAAATCATTACACCACTCTGACGCGACGGAATTTCACCTTTATACGGTTCATAATGAGCAAATTGACTCGCTACCACCGCTTCGCCGGCACTGGCGGTCAACGCCCGGCTGCGCAAGCCGATTAAACCACGGGTGGGGATAAAGAATTCAATCTGCTGACGGGGGCCGCGGCTTTCCATTTTCTGCATTTCACCACGACGCTGACCCACCAGTTCAATGATTTTTCCGGCGTACTCATCCGGCACGTCTACGGTTAAGCGTTCAATCGGTTCGCACTTTACACCGTCAATTTCCTTATAGATTACATGCGGCCGGGCTACGCCCAATTCGTAACCTTCCCGACGCATGGTTTCAATTAAGATGGATAAATGCAACACCCCGCGGCCGGACACTTTAAATGCATCACCGCCAAAGTCTTCCACCCGCAACGCCACATCACGTTCCGTTTCCGTATACAAGCGTTCACGCAAGTGGCGGGAACTGACGAATTTACCTTCTTTGCCGAATAACGGCGAGTCGTTTACCCGGAACAACATACTGATGGTCGGTTCATCCACGGCAATTACCGGCATCTGTTCCGGATGCTCGGCATCGGCCAGGGTGTCGGAAATATCAATGTCGGTAATACCCACAATGGCACACAAGTCGCCGCATGATATGGAGTCGGTTTCTTTACGGCCAATGCCCTCAAACGTGAAAAGCTGTTTAACGGCGACCGGTTCAATGCTGCCGTCACGCTTAATGATGGACATCGGTGTGCCGGTCTTCAATTCGCCGCGATATACCCGCCCGATACCGATACGGCCGACATATTTTGAATAGTCCAGCGTGGCAACCTGTGCCAATGCCGGGCCTTCCACATGCGGCGGAGCCGGAATATATTCCAGAATGGCATCCATTAACGGCAGAATTGAGTCGCGCGGGTCTTCCAAATTCTTTACACACCAGCCGTCTCGACCGGAGGCGTAGAGCATGGGGAATTCCAGCTGTTCGTCTGTGGCATCCAATTCACAAAACAGGTCAAATACCTTATTATGAATAACCTGCGGACGGGCGTCCGGCTTGTCAATCTTATTGATTACCACAATCGGGCGCAAGTTTAACTGTAAAGCCTTGCCCAGTACAAAACGAGTCTGCGGCATCGGCCCTTCCGCCGCATCCACCAGCAAGAGTACGCCGTCGGCGAGCTTTAAAACCCGCTCTACCTGACCGCCGAAGTCGCTGTGGCCGGGAGTGTCAATCACATTGATTTTCACGCCTTTGTATTCAATACTGATGTTTTTGGATAAAATCGTGATACCGCGTTCACGTTCAATATCGTTATTGTCCAAAAAGCATTCGGCTACTTCCTGATTTTGGCGGAACACCTGCGCCTGTTTTAAGATTTGGTCTACCAGAGTAGTCTTGCCGTGGTCAACGTGGGCAATAATGGCGATGTTTCGAATTGGTTGCATAAAGAATCCATTCTATTAATATTGTAAAATTTTGCCTATTAATATACCATACATTGATTGATTAGCAAGTTATATTTTATTTAAATATACGGATTTGTGCGTTGTTCCCGTTCCACCGTGGTCTCCGGACCGTGCCCCGGATAGATTACGGTGTTGCCCGGCAAGGTGAAAATCTGCTGTTTTATGGAGTTGCTCAAGGCGGCAAAACTGCTGCCGATCGAAGCTCTCCGATACGAATAAACCAATCC
>CAZEHZ010000006.1:0-40936 GCA_964512385.1 uncultured Victivallaceae bacterium
GGAGCGGATTTTTCTGAAGCCGAAATAATTAATTTGCTTGATTCGGCTAAATCATTTGATAAACATCATGATTATACCGCTAAAAGTGAAGCCATGGGCAATAATGAGTTGATTATAAAAAATAAAATTATGCCGGATGGAGAGTCGATTCTCCGTCTTGAAATCGGCAGTCATATAACATTACATTACAATAATGGAGATACGTTAAGATTATATGATAACAAAAAAACGGCATTAAAAAACTTTACTCTTTCAAAATATCCTGATTTGCGGGAATTTCAAACCTATTCTATAGCTGAAGTCGAGTATCGCAATATTCCTTGTTATGTGGTAAAAGAACAACTGATATACAGTGATAAGTTAGCAACAGTAATACGTAAATACCAGAAAACGTGTTCGGAAACAGCGCGTAACATGGATGCAAAAGATTTTATGGAAAAGATGATAAATTGGCTTAAAGTGTACCATATCGGGAAGAATGACAATTTTATCTATAAAGAAGAAAATTTTAATTTTCATGGCGGCCTCAAGGGAGAGATTGCATATTATGATGTTAACCTTAATCCTCAACTTTCGCCGGAAGAGTTCATGGTTCCACATGAATATAAAATGCTGATTCCGGACAGCGAAGCAGAAGAGACCAAAATGGAACTGGCGATGCTGAATCCGACAATCACAGACTATAAAAGCAAATCAAATTCTTATAGTAATCTAAAATTTATCATCATTACCGCCATAGGAGTAGTAGTTATTGCAATCGCCGGTATTTTGTTTTTCAACTACTTACACCACAGAAAGCGCCGTTAAAGAATCGTATTTAACTGAAGTTCAGAACATTTTACAAATAAATCAGGGGGAGACCTATATATGTCCAAATATCAGATTTTGCGAATACTTTTAATTGCGTTATGTATCGGTTTGGCGTCGGCAACTATGGCGGAGCCGTCTCAGAGTGAAATAAAAGATATTTTAGTCCAAGCATTGGAGCTTCAGGAGCATGGAACCTATCAGGCTGACCTGTCTTTGGCCGGTAGTACAATTACCATCCAGCAAAAGCAACTGTCTGACGGTACTGTCGGCCGTAGAGCAACTTTAAAACGGTCGGTTTCGCTGGAAAATAAACATGGCAGTTTTGACATCTTTGATAAAACCAAAACCGCAATTAAAGATTCAACTCGTAAAAAAACTCAATATCCGAATTTTTTTGAATATGCCACATTTGAATTATCGGAAAAAGAGTTCTCCGGTAATCAATGTTACCAAATCACGGTAAAAATAACAAATTCACCCGAATTTATCAAGAGTCTTGAAATATTTTTAAAGGAAAAAAATGAAAATAAAGAGGTTAATGACATTTTTAACAACTATTTCCCGGCAAGTAAAATATACTTAATCGGAGTAAAGAACTTTTTTATCTATAATGTAAGTACATATTCATTTACCGGCACCCGACTCTCTAACAAAACTTGGTCTAATGTCATATTAACTCCAGACCTGCCGGACAACTTGTTTACTATTCCCGAAGATTACAGCATAAAATTACCAGCCAATACCGATGAGTACAGTAGTGCAATAGCGGATGAATACGATCAAATGTACTCGGAACGCCGGGAGAAGGCCATCAACAGTAATAAAAGTAAACTGACCAACTACAAACAAATTGCCATCTGGCTATTGGGTTCTTTATGCATAATTACCCTGCTGACAGTAATTATGCAATATGTTAAAAATAAACATAATATATAGTTGGAAAATATGAAATCATCTTCAAGGACTGTAATAATGCTTATCGCAATCGTGTTGCAGTCCTGAAATACCTGCAAGGCGCACAATGCGGTGAAAAATACCGTTTTTTGTCGCTATGAACGTTTGAACTTTTCTAAAATGACTATACTTTATCATGGTAATAATAAAATTTGTTAAGGAAAATCCATTTATGAAAAATATTTCTATCGTCCGTACCTCCGACACCAGACTGGAACGTTTTGCCGCTTTAAAAGTGAACGCACCCGTGCCGGCGGAAACTCTGGGGCATTCCATTGCTACAATTAATATTGATGCCCAAATGCAGTATCAGACTTTTGAGGGAATCGGCGGAGCGTTTACTGAAGCCGCCGCCTCCGTTTGGCAAACTTTAACACCGGAAAAACAACAACAACTTATCGCCGCTTATTTTGACCCGGAAAACGGCAACAATTACGTTATGGGCCGTACTCACATGAACAGTTGCGACTTTGCTTTAGGCAACTACGCATGTTGTGAGACTCCCGGCGATGTAGAGTTAAAGTCATTCTCGCTTAAGCGGGAAAAACAGGCCATTATTCCTATGATTCAAGCCGCGCAAAAGTATCGTGCCGATATTAAGCTGATGATTACGCCGTGGAGTCCGCCGGCGTGGATGAAGGACTCCGGCAAAATGAATCAGGGCGGTAAACTTTTACCGGAATACCGTCAGGTGTGGGCAAACTACTACTGCCGATTTATTCAGGAACTGGCAAAAGAGAATATCACCGTTTGGGGTTTAAGCGTACAGAATGAGCCGGAAGCCAAACCAGCGTGGGACTCCTGCAACTACTCGCCCGCCGAAGAACGCGACTTTGTCCGCGATTATCTGGGGCCGACGCTGTGGAAAAATAATCTGCAAAAAGTGAAAGTTATGGTTTGGGACCATAACCGTTATCGCATTTATGACCGGGTGAGCGAAATTTACAACGATCCCGAAGCCAGCAAGTATATTTGGGGCGCCGCTTATCACTGGTACTGCGAAGAACGATTCGACGTTTTACAACGGACTCATGAAAAATGGCCGGATAAAAAACTTCTGTTCAGTGAAGGTTGTCACGAAGGCGGCGCCTATCACGGCGAATGGGTGGTGGGCGAACGCTATGCGCACAATATGATTAATGACTTTAATTCCTACTGCGTGGGCTGGATTGACTGGAATATGGTGCTGAATGAACAAGGCGGCCCCAATCATGTCGGCAATTTCTGCAGTGCGCCGATTTTGGTGGATACCGAAAACGGCAACTATATGAAGCAGAGTTCCTACTACTATATCGGTCATTTTTCCCGCTATATTCAACCCGGCGCCAAGCGCATTTTATGTGCCTCCACCCGTGATCGGCTGGAAGCTACGGCGTTTGTAAATCCGGACGGCAGCCGCATTTGCGTAATCTTAAACCGCAGCGACATCGAATACCCGTGCTATTTGAAAGAAAATGACCGGGCGGTAAAATTCACCGCCCTGCCGCACAGTATTGTAACGGTAAAAATTGAGGACTGAAAACCGTCAATGATATTTTTAACCATCTAAAATAATGGTGTATTTCCGGTCGGCAATTTTTGCAGATAGAGTAACTGCTCATTTTTCCGACCTTTCTTCGTTTATAAGATTGATATACTCTTTAGTCAACGATTTTGCAAGCCCGGTTGCATAAGAAATCTTCTCTATTTCCCAGCCAGAACTCAAACACGTATAAACTCGTTTGAAATCGTTGACATATCTGGTGCCGGCCTCCGAAGAATGATTGGTTTCCCATGCAGTCATTTCAACCGTCTTGCCCTCTCTTAAGCATTTGATACAGATGATACGTTTATGCGTCAAGGTCGGCCCCATATCATGGATTGTCCCACGG
This sequence comes from uncultured Victivallaceae bacterium, assembly GCA_964512385.1. Classification (GTDB taxonomy): domain Bacteria; phylum Verrucomicrobiota; class Lentisphaeria; order Victivallales; family Victivallaceae; genus CALXXL01. The sequence goes on from CAZEHZ010000006.1 coordinate 3,636, forward strand.
CGCGGAAGAAGTTTTACAAGGCACATAAACAACAAATATGATATAAATTCCCAAAAACGACTTGAAAAGACTAACAAAGTATGCTATGATAATTCCTGGAGCATAGAATTTTTTATAAATGGGGCAATTGATAATCAATTTCTTTTGCTCCATTTATAATGTCGACTATATTGATTTGTTAAGAGAGTAACCAGAAAAAGGAAAATTATGAATATGAAGAAGATGTTGACTATGCTATCCCTTGCATCTCTCGGTATATTTTTTACCATGATCGCATCAGGCAGTACATATGATGACGCTGTTAGAGACAAGGTTATGGTGGCTTTGAACTATAGTGTAAAACAAGCTAAATTCACAGCCAAATCAATTCAGGACGGTTACTCGGTAAGGCATTTTCAGGATTTTGATGCGGATGGCAATTTATTGCAGCGGGAAGAAATTAATCAGCCTGATCATCGCACTTTGTTCACCATTAACCTGCAAAACGCGCAAGGAAAGTTTCAAATAGATTCAGTTGCCGTAATAAAAAACGAGATGGGAGGATTTGGTAGTTTTCTGCATTATATGTATGTTACCGGGTCGGTGATCGTCAGTTGCAACACGAGTTTTACAGTCGATACCACCACCTATAATGGCATTCCATGCGACAAGATAACCGCAGTATTGCTTGCCTCCACGATGGAATTAGCTAAAGCATTGGGGATCCCCGAGTCGATTATCCTCGAAAACCCGGACAGTTTTCCCAACCGAGCCGTTTTCATTATCGGGCAAGAGGTGCCTTTCGTTTATTCTGTGCAAGTCTATAATTCAAAAGGACGGTTACTTTCCGGTATTGAATTGACCGATGTTGATCTCAATCCGATACTTGCTCCATCATTATTTGAATTGCCGAAAGATCTGGAGATAAAGATTGTCAGAACGGATGAAGACGTTGAAAAAATCTATGCCGAAGCTCCACAGGAAAATGCCCCGCGTTCCGGATCTCTGTCCTCTACTATCAGAACACTGGTCATCATCATCGTTGCACTGCTGGCTGCTTTACTGATCGGTATTGTCATCAGGAAGAAGCGTCGCATTTAAACTTGCGGAGTCACTGAATATACTCCGGTATACAATAATATAATCTTAATATGTACTATTATCTTGGTAATGAGCGCCTGCAATTGGGATTCTTTTCTCCGAATGTAGCTGCCGCTTTTTTAGTGGTAACCTCGCTGTTGACAGCGGGGGCGTTGTTGTTTGCCATCAGGCGGAGGGGCATATATTCCCGGATTGGCTTTGGTCTCCTCGGAGCCGCTTTAGCCGCACAGTTCTTTATGCTGGCTGCTACCTATTCCCGCGGCGGTTATGTTGCCTGCCTCTGCGCCCTTACGGCTGCGGCGATGGTATATCGCAAGATCCGGGGCTGGATATTGCCGGTGCTTTTTCTGGTAATCCTGCTTTTTACCGCCAACGGCCTTTCACGGATCAAATCCATTGGCGATATCGCTAATGGCTCAATACGTCACCGTTTCCTGATCTGGCATTACGGCACGGGAGTGGTTGCCAAAAACTGGCGGACGGGGACTCAGGAACCGGGATTTTATTATACTAAATATTATCAACCGCAATGGCTGAACGAGAGCTATCACGCTCTGATTAACGACAGTCTTACAATTGCAGCAAGAAACGGGATCTTTGTTCTGTTTCTCATAGTAGCAATCCTTGGGCTGTTGCTTCAATATGGATTCAAGCTCTATCTGGTTACCCGGAATGAGTTGCTTCTCTATGCCATAGCAGCCCTGGCCGGCTACGCAATAGCTGGAATTTTTACCATGTGTTATTATTTTACGAGTATATTGCTGCTGCTTGGCGGTCTGGTGTTCATCATTGCGGCTTTTATAATCTGGGGGGTGGCAAATTCCAAATTCCGGCAATCAAAATTCGATCTCTGGCCGCCTCTGTTGGCTGCGGCTTTATACTGTCTGATCATTTTAGGTTATGGGGTAATGGTGAATGCCTCTCTGTGCTACACATGGGGAGAAGAAAGCTTAGGAATACCGCAACCCCGGAACTCGCAAGGCACTTTCATCTTCCTCGGCTCAGCATCGGAATTCGACTTCAGAAAAGTACTGCGCTCTGCGGCCGAACATGATTTCAATGTGGTACTGCTGCCGGTCAGTAAGGGATTCAGCGAATTAGAAGCTGCCCGGCAGATGATAAAAGAATTACTTAGAAACAATTCCACCCCCGGTTTTCTTATTGGAATAGGCAAAGAGCGTGCGCTACAGGCGGTTGCCCTGGCAGACATCTCTGAGTTAGCTGCAGTAGCGTCAATCAATCCTCCGGAGGATTGGCCTTTCATAGAACTCTCGCCAAAAGAAAAGCTTATCAATGCGAAGGTTCCGGTTTTTCTGTTCTTCAACATTGAAAACACAAAAGATAGAGATGCATTCTTGAAATTGGCGGATTCCACGCCAACTGAGTTAAAAATAATGGTATTTGCGGAAAACCAGGAAACCTCGTTGTCTTTTATCAGCGAACAGCTTTCCTGTTTTCAGAAAGGTAATGAACTTTCTTTGCCTTCTGCAAGGACTAAAAACTCAAATGCCGAAAAAATGGGCAGTAACGGCAATATGACAGATGGAAAAGAGTGATTTTCTACGAGTTTTTTTGCCTCTTCGACGATATTTGACATAACTTATAGCTCTCCTGAATCCGTGAAGTCTATTTCAGCAATCAGCGTTATTCATTGTCCACCATGCATTTGCGAGAAAATCCTCGCCTTATCTATAAAAGTGAAGTTGCGTTTTTTCTCAAACGCCTTACAAACAAGCGAAATAGTCGACAATGCAAAAAGCAATTTTAGTTGCCTGCATTATCGACTATTTATGCCTTTGGTGGTTAAAATTTGGGCGGTACGGCGTCTGACGGCATACGCCAGTCGCCGCGCGGCGATAGCGAAATTGAGCCGACTTTTGGGCCGTCCGGCGAACTGTTCCGCTTAAACTGCATACTCCAGAACCGGCGGATAAAAACCGATAAACTTTTGCGAATTGCTTCCGGAGAATATTGGTTTTTAAACGCATATTCCGCCAGAAACTGTAATTTTTCCGGTGCCGCCGCTCCTTTTATAAAGTGATATAAAAAGAAATCATGCAGTTCGTATGCCCCTAACAACTCTTCCGTTTTCTGCTGAATCTGCCCGTTGGCGTCGGCCGGCAGTAATTCCGGACTGACCGGCGTGGCCATAATGTCTTTTAACACTTCACCCAACCGCCCGCCGTTTTGTTCCGCATAGCCGCCGATGATATACCGAATCAAAGTCTTTGGGATCGAGCAATTTACCGAATACATTGCCATGTGGTCGCCATTAAAGGTACTCCAACCTAATGCAATTTCCGATAAATCCCCGGTACCAACCACTAAACCGTGATGTTTATTGGCTAAATCCATTAAAATCTGCGTGCGTTCCCTGGCTTGAGTATTTTCGTAGGTAACATCAAGTTCATCTTCGCGGTGGCCGATGTCTTTAAAATGCTGTCGGCAGGCCGCCGTAATATTGATTTCCCGCAACTCAATGCCCAATTCGGCACATAAAATTTCGCTGTTGTTTTTAGTACGTTTAGTGGTGCCGAAGCCGGGCATGGTAAGCACAATCAACTTACTTAACGGCCGGTTTAAAAGTTTACAACTTTCCACCGCCACCAGCAACGCCAGCGTGGAGTCCAACCCGCCGGACAACCCCAGCACCAAAGTTTCACTATGCGTATGTTCCCAACGCTTGGCCAAGCCGGTACATTGAATGGCAAAAATTTCCTGACAACGTGCCGACCGCTCAGCGGCCACCCCCGGCACAAACGGCTTACCGGAAAGTTGCAGATACTTTAACTGTGCCGTTCCCCGTACCGGCGGTATGGTTAAACGGCGGCATTTTACTAAAGCCGGGCTGTCATTAAAACTGGACTCAGCACCACGTGCCGTTACCAGTGCATCAAGGTCCACATCGGCAAAAATCAGCGAATCCTGCCGCATAAAGCGTTCATTTTCCGTTACCAGACTGCCGTTTACCGCAATCAGACTATGCCCGCCGTATACCACATCGGCGGTTGATTCACCGATTCCGGCGCCGGTCAGCACATACGCCGCCAGACAACGCCCGGACTGTTGTTTAACTAAATTACGCCGATACTCCGCCTTACCAATCAGTTCATTGCTGGCGGACAAGTTAAAAATCACCTTGGCACCGGCAATCGCCATGTGGGAACTTGGCGGAATTACGCTCCACAAATCTTCGCAAATCTCCACCCCGAACACGTAGCCGTTACCGTCATCAAAAATCAAGTTTGCCCCAAACGGAACCTCGGCATCGCCAAACTTTACCGTTTCCGGCATCTTGTCATTAGCGGCGCAAAACTGGCGTTTTTCATAGAATTCTTTATAATTCGGCAGTACACTTTTGACGGTAATCCCCAAAAGTTTACCCTGATACATCACCGCCGCCGCATTATAAACCGCCGAATCCACCGCCCAGGGTAACCCGACAATCATTATGGTGGCCTGATTTACCGTAGCGGCCAGCAGATTTTTCAATTCATTTTTAGCCGCATCTAAGAGATAGGAGTGAAAGAACAGGTCTCCGCAACTATACCCGGTGATTGCCAGTTCCGGAAAAACCACCACGGCGGCATTGTTTGCCACGGCACAATTATACTGCCCGGTAATTTGAGCCGTATTATACGCCGTATCGCCCACTTTCAATTGCGGCACTGCGGCGGCCATGCGATAAAACCCGAACATAATCTCTACTCCTGAACAGTCTTAAATTAAAGACCGAATACCTGTTTAGACGTTTTTTTACGTGAAGATGAATTTTTATTGTAAATATCATCTAAATACTGCTGTTCCGTTTCATTTAAATCCGAATAAATTCGAGACTTGTCGGACGCTTCCGTATGTTTTTCCGTTTTTTCTTTTTCCGTTTTTTCCGCCGGTTTCGGGTTCAAAAATTCTTTAGTGGCGGAACAGCCGCTAAAGAACACCCCTCCGGCCAGTATTGCGGTAATTAAAAAAAACTTACTCATGTTTCCACATCTCCCCGGTGGCGGCATGTTTACGCAATAAATCACGCTTAACTTTGCCAGAAAAAGTCTTGGGTAAAGTAGCCACAAACTCAATTTCCCGCGGGTATTTGTATGGCGCCGTAATGCGTTTGGCGTGGCGCTGCAACTCTTTAACCAGCGTTTCGGTAGGTTCATACGCCGGATTTAAAATCACATAAGCTTTTACTCTCATGCCACGCAGAGCGTCCGGTGCACCCACTACAGCGGCCTCGGCCACGGCCGGATGCTGTAACAGTGCCTCTTCCACTTCACCGGGGCCGATACGGTAGCCGGAGCTTTTAATTACATCGTCGCTACGGCCGATAAACCAGAAATAGCCCTCTTCATCACGGGAGGCTTTGTCTCCGGTATAATAGAATCCGTTCACAAAGCTCTTGCTGTTTTCTTCCGGATTATGCAGATATTCCATCATCAATCCCGGCGGCGGCGGCGAAAGTTTTACCGCAATGCGGCCTTCTTCATTCAGCCCCACCTCATTACCGTCGTCATCATGCAGATGCACATCCCAATACGGACTGGCGGTCCCCATCGAGCCCGGTTTTGCTTTGTCTCCTCTGAAGCTGGCGATCATGCAGACCGTTTCCGTCTGGCCGTAACCTTCTTGAATGGTCAGCTTTATGCCATCCTGCCATAGCCGCACGGTTTCCGGATGCAGAGCTTCGCCGGCGGCGGTACAATGCTTCAACTCACGCAAATCAAAAGAGTTCAAATCGCTTAATACCATCATGCGATAAGCGGTCGGCGGCGCACACAGCGAGGTAATCGGATACTTCTGCAACAGCAGTAAAATATCGTCGCCATTAAATTTGCCGCGAAAATCGTAAATAAACAAACACGCCCGGCAGAGCCACTGTCCAAAATAATTGCCCCATAAATTCTTCCCCCAGCCGGTGTCGGTAATGGTAAAATGCAGGTCATTTTCCGTTAATCCGTGCCATAATTTGGCCGTGATAAGGTGCGCCAGCGGATAGGCGTTGTTATGCAGTACCATTTTGGGCGACTTACTGGTGCCGCTGGTGAAGATAATTAACATCGGGTCGGTAGCCAAAGTTTGTACTTTGCTTTGCACCTGATGTTTAGCCACCGGTACCCGACCGTTCACAATATCCTGATAACTGATCCAGCCGTGGCGTTCGCCTTCAATTAAAACACGCTGCTGCAACAGTGGGCAATCGTCAAAAATCTCATCAAACTTATCGGCGTTGGTGGTATCGGTAATTACCATTTTAAAGCGCCCCATTTTTACCCGCTGGCGCAAATCCGCCGAAGTAAGCAAACTTGGCGACGGGCATTGAATCGCCCCCAACTTAATCAGTGCCAGCGAAACCACCCACCATTCCGGGATACGGGGCAACATAATCATTACCGCATCGCCCTTACTGATGCCAAGCCTTAAAAACAAGTTGGCCGCCTGATTGGACAATCGGCTGAAGTCATAAAACGTAAAGCGTTTTTCTTCGCCTTGCTGATTAACCCACAGCATTGCCTGACGGTTGCGATCGGTTTCGCCGAGCTTATCAACACAATCATAAGCAAAGTTATAGTATTTGGGGGTAGGGATTTCAAACCCGTTACGGGCATTAGGAATATTATTTATACAGTTAGATTCGCTCATTTTATTTTAGCGCAGTCCTTAATTATAAAAAGTTTTTTTTAATCACTGTTAATTTAATACCACACCGGATTTATGCAAGCAACATAATGTTGGTTTTTAGCAATCTTCCTGATTTTTTTGTTTATTTCCGCTGTAACTGATGCGCAACTGGCCGCAGGCGGCGGCTTTTTTACCGCCTTTTTCCACCCGAAAAGTAACTGCCGCACCGGTTTTTTCTATGGTCTGATAAAAGTTTTCAATAACTTTTTCCGCCGGGCGCATAAATTCGCCGCCGACTGAGTTATAGGCTATCAGATTAATTTTAGCATGATGGCGTTTGGCCAATGCCGCCAACTTTGCCGCCGCATTTGACGAGTCATTTATTCCGGCCAAAAGCGTATATTCCAAGGTAACCATCCGCCCGGCCTGTTCGCGATAATAATCGGCGGCGGCCAGAATTTCGTTAATTGAGTAGCGGATTTTATCCGGAATAATCTTACTGCGGGTCTCTTCATCCACGGCATGGAGCGACACCGCCAGCGTAAACTCTCTCTTTAAATCGGCAAATTTCCGCATTGCCGGCACTATGCCGCTGGTGGACACCGTAATACGGCGGGGCGACATACCTAAATATTCCGGCGCCGTCATAAACTCCAATGCCGTAAACAACTCTTTGGTGTTCAGTAAACCTTCCCCGATGCCCATAAAGACTACGTTATCCGGCAGTGCACCGTGAATTTTACTGCCCAACAGCAGTTCCGCTAAAATCTCCGCCGCCGACAAATTACGCTCCAACCCCAACTTGCCGCTGGCGCAAAACCGGCATCCCACCGGGCAACCGACTTGGGTGGACAAACAAAACGTCATGCGTTGCGGTGATGGAATCAGCACCATTTCAATCTGATTTTGATCATGCAGCGTCAGCAACAGTTTTTCGGTACCGTCAGCGGCGGCTACCCGGTCGGCAATTTGAACCGGAAACGGCGGCAACTGCTCCCGCAGTATACGGGGCAGATTGGTAAAATCGTCCGGCTCCACCGCAAACTGCCGATAAAGCTGTTCAATAATCTGTTTGGCTCTAAAAGCCGGCTGTTTCAACTCTTTAATCCATTCGCCAAGTTCGGCGGTGGTTTTCCCTAAAATAGAAGATTCCATACTCTTGATATCACTCCAAAGTAGAAGATTGGTTTTGCGGTAACGCCGCCAACGGCTGCACTAATTTGCCGACATAAAGCTGCAAGGCTTTTTCATCGGCGCTGGCGTCAAACAGTTTCAGTTCCATTAACTTACTCCAACTGCGCTCCGGCAGTTGCGGAAAGCCGGTGCAAAGCAGATAAACTTCAGCATCAGACTCCGACAGTTCGCTCAAGTCAGAAATTTCAGTTACCGGCAGATTCAAATAGAACAGTTCGCCGTATAAACCCTTTATATTGAGTTTATAAATCCTTTGAGGCACTTGTCCGGTCAAGGCCGACTTAACGGCCAGCGCCAACTCCTGTTTCGGCGTTTTTCTAATCGAATAAGGCCGGGCAATGCTCCAGTAAAACACCATAAACGCCGTCATTACCAAAACCCCCGCTACCCATAACGGCACCCGGTTCCGCCACAACAGCAGATACAAGCCAACCATAAAAATTACGCCGCCGGAGGCTATACCCACAATCCGGGATAAGGATTCAAGCCTGAATGCCAAACGTTCCGCCGGCAAACTAATATACTCGTTTATATTTTCCAACTGGGCGTTGTCCATCAAAAAAAATCCGGCGGTGAACATGCCGAGCAGAATAACCAGATAGGGGATAAAATGCAATATTTTCCGGTAAAAATTACCATGCCGCCGAGCCAGCAGCGCATAGTTTATGCCGATTAAAATGGATAATGACGGCAATAACAGTATCATGTCCCGAACTTCGGTAAAAGGACTCAGCCATAACAGGAAGAAGTTGGCGATAAACAAGGTGCGCAGGTAACGGCTTAAAATCGGCGTGGGGTCCAGCGGACGGAAGGCGGCGCAAAAAACCGGCCAGGCAATCAGACTCCACGGCATAAAACGCCATATCACATCAAACGGAAACGTCCATAAATGTTCCGAAAAACCACGCAGGTAATTGTCATTAAAAAACGTAATTTTTTCACTGCCCGGCGCATTTAAAAACGGTATCGCCCAAATAAAAATAACCAGTAAAACCAACCCGCCGGCCACCACCGCACCCGGATATTTCAGCTTGGCACTCATCGACAACGGCCGCCGCTGGAAAATAAACGGGAAATAACTGAACAACAATGCCGGCAGCCCACCAGTGTAAAACGCCAACGCCGTCATCAGCCCGGAACTTACCCAAGCCAGATTCCAGTGGTTGTACCGCTGCCCCAGTGTAAACCATAAAAACTGCCCCGCCATAACAAAAAACACCGTGGCGTTTAACGGATAACCATCCAGACTTTTTTCCATAACAATATTACTGGTAAGCCATACCGATGCGGCAACACTGCCGCCTAAAGTCCCGGCCGCACCACGCCCCAGTAAAAACACCCACACCGCCACGCCGAACGCCGGCAACAGCGACAATAAACGCAACGCATATTCCATCGGTACTCCGCATTCATAAATCCCGCGGACTAAAATTGGATATAGCGGAAAACCATTGCCCTGCAGTTTACCGTGCGCCATGGCCACCGGCAGAGAGTCGGTGCTTAACTCCATGGCTTCGGCGGCATAGATGCCCTCCTGCCAGTACAGCTCTTTAAAACCGATTTGCCACGGCTGAAACAGCAGTAAAAACACCACTATAAGAAATACAACGGAAAATACGGTATTTATCGATTGTTCTTCATAGCGTGCCATTATATAATCATTCCTTAAAGTAGTAAATTGTACATCGCATTAATATATATTGATAATGTAAGTGTGCAAGAGTTTTAACCATGATTTCCCGGTTTTTTTATTATCTGCCGTTGAATGGTGGTGAAAAAAACTGATAAAATGCTGAAAAATTTTGCGGCGGACTTGCTTTTTCTTTTTGTAAGTGTATAATAAGAATATATTCGGATTTATACCAAAAAACAAATATACAAGGGAGTAATAAAATGGCAGCTGTAGTAAATCAGGATGAATGCGTTGGATGCGAAATTTGCGTAGGTACATGCCCGGTAACTGCTATCAGTATGGATGGTGGTAAGGCTAAGGTTGATGATGGTGCCTGCATTGATTGCGGTGCCTGCGTTGGCGAATGCCCGCAAGGTGCAATTTCCTTGGCATAATAATTATTATTGCCGAACGTGGTTACCGGTAGTCTGTAATCAGGCCTCCGGTAGTTTTATAAACCCGAATCTCCGCTTTTTTCCGTTTTTACGGAAACGGGGTTCGGGTTTTTGTTTTATTGGGTTACTGAAAAGGGGTGGCAATAACGATGAGTAAATTTTATCCGCTGTTATACTTGGTATTATTGACCGTTTTATGGAGTCCATTATGTGAAGGAACTGCCGGCAAAAGTAATCGAGCCAACCGCATAACACCTTTAGTGCAATGCATTTATCAAGTAATGCCGTCGGTGGTGTATTTAAGTACGGAACGGCTGATTCCGGTGACCAACGAAGCAAATATGCCGTTTGCCGCCAAAGACCCGGTAATGTTTCAGGCGCAATACTCGCTGGGTAGCGGCTGTGTAATTGATGAAGACGGCTTGATTTTGACCAACGCCCATGTTATTCACCGGGCGGAGCGGATTCAAGTTACTCTGAATAATGCCGAACGCTATTGGGCCGAGGTGGTGGCGGCGGACAATTACAATGATTTGGCACTTTTACGGATACTTGGTTTAGACCATAAACTGCGGCCGATGGTGATGGCGGAACCGGGTGATTTGCTTTTAGGTGAAGATGTGGTTATTGTGGGGAACCCATACGGTCTGGGCGGCACAATTGTAACCGGAGTGCTCAGTGCGGTGAACCGCAGAATCTCTTATAATAATTTAGTGGTGTTTGATGATTTACTGCAAACCGATGCGTTGGTTAATCCCGGGCACAGCGGGGCGCCGTTATTGAATATAAACGGCGAACTAATCGGTTTATCTCTGGCCAACTTACAGGATGCGCCGGGCATCAGTTTTGCCATTCCGCAGCAGCGTTTAGGCGATGCGCTGGGGCAGTGGCTGATTCCGGAACGCTTTGGCAACGTGTTGCTGGGGCTTGTGCCGGGGGTGAAACGTACCGGAGACGGCAAACTGGTGTTTTACTTGCAGAATGTACTGCCCAACTCTCCGGCGGCAGCGGCGGGACTGGGCGCCGGAATGGTGATAACTCATGTAAACGGTCATGAGCTAAACGGCAGTATTATGGATATATCCGGCAACTTATGGAAAGCCTCTCCCGGCGACAACTTTGTAATTGCCGGTGAAGGCGGCAGTTATAACATTACGGCGGTGTCGGTTACACCGGACGACTGGCGGCGTTTAGCACAGTTAAAGCTGGATTTGGAGGTGCGGGAACTTACGCCGGAGGTGGCGAAAGCCTTAAATTACCCCGAAATCGGCGGTGTACTGGTGGCCAAACCGCCGGCGGGCAACAATCAGGTACTGCGTGGCGATTTGTTAATCCAAATTGGCGATATGACCATCAACTCCGGTGCCGACTTGAGCCGGGCGTTGAACAACATGCGTTTAGGGCAGGAGGTCAATGCGGTATTTTTAGAATTTACGCCGGAAAAAGTACCTTTGGCATTCCGGCGTAAAAATGTGGTGTTGGCGGTCAACAGTATATACTGATGCCGGTAACATTATCCGTAGCCCCCCGTTTCAATGCCGTGCAAATCAGTTGATTTATCACGGCGTTCGGAGTGCGGCTGTTGTGTAAAATCGTATTGATTTCGTCATCATCAATCATGCCGGTCATCCCGTCGGAGCATAGCAACAGCTTGCGGTAGTTTTTGCGTTCAAAAATCCCCACGGCGGGTTTTACCCGGCTGCACGGGCCGACGGCTTTACAGATAATATTACTGCCCGGCAGATCCTCCTCGGCAATGATTTCACTGCTTTTGGCCTGCATTAAGGAGCGCAGGGTGTGGTCAAAAGAGAGTTGCGTCATAACATTGCGGTATTGCCCGTAACAGCGGCTGTCGCCGGCATTGGCCACAATCAGAGTATTGGGGGTAATAATGGCGGCCACCACCGTGCAACCCATTGGTCTTTCATTCTGCATAGTGGCGTTTTGCGTGCGGATTTCCTGATTAGACTGTTCAATAATCCACTCTAAAAAAGACTTCAGTTCAGCGGGGTCGCTGCGATTACCGACCTTCTGGTTGCGCCACTCCTCCAGCATTTTGGAACAGCACATAAAGCTGGCTACTTCGCCATGCGAATGCCCGCCGATGCCGTCGCATACAACCGCCATGGCGTTTTGTTCCGCCGGGTCATTAACATACACAAAACTATCCTCATTATTTTGCCGCACACAGCCGACATGACTTTCTGCGGCCATCACAATTGCCTTTTTTCTGCCAAAGGCTCTATTTTTAAAAAAATCGAACATAATACCAGTTTTCCGGGTTGTTTTTGTTTTTCCTATACAAACTTTAGCACTATTTTCAAATTTGGCAACAAAAAATGCAAATAAGTTCTTGATTTTTCATCAAATGCATGCTTTTGTATCAAAGGAAGGTTGATTCAATGTGGAAATCGCGGTTTAAAAAGCCGGAAAAGCCGGGAAACCGTTTTTTCTATGCCGGATTTAGGTTCGGCAGTAACCCGCCTTGCAGTTCTTTTTTAAAAAGTTTTCAAAAATAAAAAAGGGAGCGTGGAAAGTTATGAAAGCAGCAGAGATCAAAAACTTCGTTGTGGCCGGGCACAGTGGCAGTGGCAAAACTACCCTGTGCGAACAATTTTTGTTTAAGGCCAAAGTTATTGAACGTTTGGGCAGTGTAGAAGCTAAGAACACGGTATCTGATTATGCCCCGGATGAACATGATAAAGGCTCCAGTATTTATGCGTCTGCCTTAAATTGCGACTGGCAGGATAAAAAATTCTTCTTTATCGATACTCCCGGATATGCCGAGTTTGTGGGCGAAGTAGTCGGTGGTATCGGTGCGGCAGACGCATCCTTGGTAGTTATTGATGCAGTGGACGGACCGCAGTTTGGTACCGCACGGGCTTGGAAACTTTCACGGGAAGCCGGCGTACCGCGTTTTGCTTTTATGAATCGTTTGGATAAAGAACGCTCTAATTTTCAGCGCACCTTAGCCGCAATGCGCAAAAACCACGGTAAAACCGTGATCATTCCCTTAACTTATCCCGTTGGCGCGGAGGGAGATTTTAACCGCGTAATCAACGTTTTGTTTGAAAAAGATGTTCCGGCCGATATCGCCGCCGATGTTGCCGAATGCCGCAGTTTGCTGATGGATGCCATTGCCGAAACCGATGAAGATTTGATGATGCGCTATCTGGACGGCGAAACTTTGACCGATGATGAAATTAAGACCGGCCTGCGGGCGGCGGTGCGTTCATGCCGGATTATCCCGATTTTCTGCGGCAGTGCCGCCAAAGATATCGGGGTAACTGAATTGATGGACGGCATTGCCGACATTTTCCCCGATCCGATGATGCGTAAAGAAATTACGCTGGCAGACGGCGAAAAAATGGTGCGTAAAGAGGACGGCCCCGGTCAGGCATTGGTGTTTAAAGTGGTTAATGACCCGTTTATGGGGCAGTTATGCTACTTTAAGGTTTGCTCCGGTGAAATGAAGTCGGACACCGAAGTTTATAATATTTCCCGTAACGTCAAAGATCGTTTTGGCAGTTTACTGTTGCTGAACGGCAAAACTCAAACTCCGGCGGCCTCCCTGCCGATTGGGGCGATCGGGGCGGTGGCTAAGCTGAAAGAGGCGCATATCGGCGACACGTTGAGTCAGGAAGCCGGTAAACCGGAAATCAAAAAGATTATTTTCCCCGGCCCGGTAATGTCTTATGCGGTATCGGCGGCCAAGAGCGGCGAAGATGAAAAAGTCTCCTCCGGTCTGCATAAAATCGCCGAGTGCGACCCCACGGTGCATTTAAGCCGTCAAGACGAAACTCACGAATATTTATTGTCCGGCATGGGCGATATTCATTTGGCCAACGTGGTGCGCAAGCTGAAAGAATTTTATAAAGCCGAGGCCGTTTTAAGTACGCCGAAGATTCCGTACCGGGAAACCATTACCGCACCGGGAGAAGGACAGTACCGCCATAAAAAACAGTCCGGCGGAGCTGGCCAGTTTGCCGAAGTTTCCTTAAAAATTGAGCCGAATCCGGGCGGATTTGAATTTGTAAACGCCATCGTGGGCGGCAGTATCCCCAGAAACTTTATTCCGGCGGTGGAAAAAGGCGTGGCGGAAACTATGGTGAAAGGCCCCTTGGTCGGCTGCGTGGTGGAAAATGTAAAAGTTACGGTGTATGACGGTAAGTATCACCCGGTGGACTCGAATGAAATGGCGTTTAAAATAGCTTCCCGCATGGCGTTTAAAGAGGCCATGAGTAAGGCGCACCCGGTGTTATTGGAGCCGATTCAACTGGTGAATATTCACATTCCGGAAACCAACATGGGCGATATTTCCGGTGATTTAAACCATAAGCGGGGCCGGATTTTGGGCATGGATATGGAAGAAGGTATGCAGGTTGTCCATGCCGAAGTGCCGCTGGCGGAATTGAGCCGTTATGCCACCGAATTACGCAGTATGACGCAGGGCCGTGGTTCATTTGATATGGAATTTGCACGCTATGAACAAGTTCCTGCCAATGTGGCTAATGAAATTATGGCGGCGCACAAACAAGAGCAGGAAGAAGAATAAAAAAATATTAGAAATATTGCATAGTTTTTGTTTTTTGAACTTGACTTTGCAATATTTCAAACTATAGTGTCTTATGTAAGAGGGTTGCTGATAGTTTGAAGATACATCAGGTGCCGCAGAAATAAATAATATGCTGTGCGGTGATTGATAATATAGCTTCCAGCTGATGTTGGGCAACAGAAAAATTAAAAATGTTATATTCAGGAGAATGAAAAATGGCAGTTAAATCAGAAATTTTTGCAGACGGTATTGGTCAGATTCACTTTGCAGGCGGCATGGTTCGCTTTGACTTTGTAACCTTACAGCCGAACGCCGACGGTGCCGCTCCGACACCGCAGGTAAACGAACGTGTTATCATGCCGCCGCAGGGTTTCCTGGGTGCGTTCAACTCCATGCAGCAGTTGATTGACAAGTTGCTGGAAGCCGGCGTATTGCAGAAGAATGAAAGTGCCAAATAATCACCGTAACCCGTGTGATTTATCCGTCAAGTTTCCCCTGCTATAACGGTGGCGGCTTGGCGGTACCGAAGCCTCTCCATAAGTAAGGCTTGGCTAAGAGGTGGTTGCCATAAGGCAATGGATTCTTAAACAAGTCATTTACCGGAGGGGCTTTATTGTAACTGTTGCAGATGAATAACTTAGTCGCTTATGCAAAGGTGATTTTTGTTGTAGATAAGGCGGCAAGTTTCTTTTGTGTACTTTAAGTACATGATTTTGATTATTAACAATATAGCCGATTTTGCCTTCTCGACTAACTATTTTTTACCGGTGGAACCAAAACCGCCCTCGCCTCTAATGGAATCACTAAGTTGTTCAACTTCAATAAGTTCAACTTCCGGTAAACGACAAATAACCATTTGAGCAATACGGTCGCCACGCTTAACCGGGAACGGTACTTTACCGGCATTGAACGCAATTACGCCGATTTCTCCACGATATCCGGCATCAATCGTACCGGGCGAGTTGGTCAGCATTAAATTATGTTTTAACGCCAAACCGCTGCGGGGGCGAATTTGTGCTTCATAGTTCAGCGGCAGTTCAATAAACACTCCCGTCGGTACCACTACGCTCTGCCCCGGCGGTAATTCCATATCCGCTCTGGAACGCAAATCGTAGGCGGCATCATCAAAATGAGCTTTTTTCGGGAATAAGTCGGCACAATTTTCGGCCATTACAATGCTAATTTTTTGCGTCATAACTAAAAATCCTCTTGATAAAATTCTTTTAAGGGTTAATGTAATACCGTAAAAATGTTTTGTCAAGAAAATGGAGGAAAATATGTTCAGAATCGGTTGCGGATATGATGTGCATAAGTTGGTGGAGAATCGCAAATTAACTCTTTGCGGCGTTCAAATACCATACGAATCAGGTCTGCTGGGGCATAGCGACGCCGATGTTGCGCTTCATGCGTTAATGGATGCCATGCTGGGGGCGTTGGCGTTGGGCGATATCGGCAAACACTTCCCGGATACTGCGGCGGAATTTAAGAATATTGACAGTACCAAACTGCTGGCACAAGTTACCAGCTTAATCAAACAGCATGGCTATGTAATTGGCAATGCGGATATTACCATAATTGCCCAACGCCCGAAAATCAGTCAATATATCCCGTTAATGCGGGAATGTACCGCTAAATATCTAACCTGCAATGTGTCGCAAGTTTCGGTAAAGGCCACCACCACCGAAAAATTAGGCTTTACCGGCCGGGGTGAAGGTATCGCCGCCGAAGCCGTGGTTTTGCTCCGCCAGAATAAAGTGGATGAACTTTAACGTCTTAAATGCATCAAACCACGTTATAAAAGCCGCCTGTAAATGCGGCAAATCATGGGGAGTGTTGGTGCAGATTTTCCGCCAGTTGGCGGCAAAATTGCGTTCAGTAAAAAACTGCCATGACCTTGGCGGCAGATGCCCGGCATAATAGGCGGGCAAGGTTAAAAAATCGGCAATATCGGCGGCATTATTTACCGGCTCAAGCACCTGTTTTAACG
The DNA here is from genome assembly GCA_964512385.1 of uncultured Victivallaceae bacterium. Lineage (GTDB taxonomy): Bacteria > Verrucomicrobiota > Lentisphaeria > Victivallales > Victivallaceae > CALXXL01. The sequence continues at coordinate 20,135 of CAZEHZ010000006.1, forward strand.
CCTCAAACGCCCACGGCGGCGTCAAATCCATACCGCCCGCGGCCATAATCTGCCGCAATCGCGGCCCGGTACCGAACGGCACCCGATCACTGTGGCGGGCGGCCGGATAAACGGTAACATCGGCCAACTCCTTGATTTTGCCCTGCTTACGCACCGCCTGTAAAAAGTAAAAATCCTCGCCGCCGGAATTGCACCGCATACCGCCGGCTTTTAAATATGACTCCACCCTAACCGTAATTGTAGACCCCATCGCCACATAATCGTATGGCGACCCGGCATAATGTAAGCCGTTACGCCACTGATAGATATACTCTTCATAACTTTTTACCGCCGTGGCTAATTCCGCCGAGTCCGCCCGGTGATGAAATTTGGCGATAAATACCGGGCAGTTCCGGTCGGTTTGATACGCCTGGAGAACAGCGGAAAAATAGTTTTTATCCACCCATGTGTCGCCATCCAGACAGAACAGAATCCGCTCTTTGCCCGTCGCCGCCGAAGCGATAATACCGGCGGCGGCATCCATACCGATTTTGCGTGCCGACCCGACACCGTGTGGCGATAATTGGCCATTCGTACAATCCAGCCAATACGCCTGCGGATACCGGCCGTTTTTTAAATCCGCCAACAATTTTTTATTGCTGAGCCGATGCGTTTCCGGCGTATCCGGGTAATCATTTATCACCAGCAGTAGCAAGATTTCCGCAAAGTTATCCGCCGCCAGCAAATGCTCGTAAACCGCTGGAAATGTAGAGTCTTCACCCAAAACCGGAATCACTACGGCACCGGAGAATTTACCGCATGGTTGATGTGGAAAAACCTCCGGTGCAACGATTTTGGCAAAATATTTCCGCCACTCGTGTTCGGTCATAACAATTCGGTATTAAAATTAAATTCGCCGCAATCCTTGGCACCCCAGTGGGCATTGGTCAAATCATAATAATCCGACGCCAATGGCAAACGGGGAATATTCAGCACCTTGCCGGAAAACAAGCGGGTTAAGCCCACGGAACGGTCTTTAACCACCATATATTCGGCACCACGGGCATCTTTAATTTCGCCTTCCACGGCAATTTTGGCTCTGGTGGACAATAACGACACCCGGCCAAAACGATACAGTTCCACCGGCAGTGGCGACCTGCCCATAAACTCTTCCACCGCAGTTCTTTCCAACTCTACTCCGGCTTGCACCTGCTTGACATTGTACTGCCGTAGTAAATCCGCCGCCAAAGAGTTGCAAACCGGCAACGGATAACTGGTTACCACTTCCAAATCCGTATATTCCTGCAACAGTTGCAACCCGAACAACCCGGTAACCCGGAAACGACGGAAATTATTCTCCACCGCTTCCGCAATCAAGCGTTTCAGTGAAGCCTCTTTACCCGGCATACAGAAGTCCGGCAGAATCAATTCATTCACCTTTTTGGTGTAAGAGTATATGCTGGAGGCTTTTCTGGCCTTAGGATTCCCCGGCATCGCACTGGTACTGCTGATTGCCACGGTTTCCAAACCGGCACTTTCACGCACACACGGCACTATGCCAATCCGCAAATTATGATACTTCTGTAAATTAAGCATGCCGGCCTCCGGCAACTCAACCTGCGGCAACGTATTCAAAACATGTTCCCAAAAGGCCAGTTTCAATTTTTTTATTTCACTTAACGGCATAAAATATTCGCCGTCAAAGGTGGTGGAAATTACGCCGGAACCATACACTGCATCACTGCGCAACGCCAGTTCATCCGCCATTTGCGCCGCATTCAAAGCACGCTTCTGCGCCGGAGCCGTAGTGATGGGCAGCGAAAATTCAATATTCGGTACGGTGTTGACGATTTTACCGGAAAATTTATCGGCGGAAAAATGAAATTCCGCATTCAACTTGGTTCGCAACGGCGACAGTTGCCGTTCCTGCGGCCCCGTGGACGCATGACCGATTTTATATACTAACGCCTTAAACTCCACCGGTTTATCACAGCAGACAAAACAGTTCTGCCCGGCCGACGCCACGGTAGCCGCCGCCCGCTCTACAAACATTTTGGTAATCGTCAACGACGGCCCTTCATCGCCGGAAATCGGCTGTAAGCGTATCCGGTCGCCCAAATGCACCCGTCGGGTAGCCACAAAGCCAAAGCCGTTGGCCTGAATATCATTGATTTGACCGCACGGCACGCCGGAGGCGCCCAGCGTTTTATGCTGAATCAAATTCTGCATCGATTCCGTGGAGAAGTAGCCGTTAGACCATTTCCGCCCGCAGCTTTCACTCAACAAATTACGCACCTCGCCCATCAATTTTTTATCGACATTTTCGGCATCAATGAGTTTGCGATAGGCGGACACCGTGTTATACACATAGTCGGCCTGACGTAAACGGCCTTCGATTTTAAAGGAGGAAATATTCATTTTTTTCAACTCCGGAATCAAATCGGCCGTGCATAAATCCGCCGTTGAGAAGAAGAAGCCGTTGCCGTTACGGGAGAAAAAGCGGCGGCGGCACGGCTGTTTGCATTTGCCCCGGTTGCCGGAATGACCGCCCGACCATGACGAAAACAGACATTCGCCGGACAGACAGCAACACAAGGCCCCGTGAATAAACACCTCCAGCTCCACCGGAGTATTATCGGCCAGAGTTTTCACCTCGTCCAGAGTCAACTGCCGTTCCAGCACCACCCGTTTAAAGTTCATCTGCTTGGCCAACTGCAAGCCGGCCTGATTATGAAAACCCATTTGAGTTGACGCATGAAGCGTTAATTCCGGGAAGCATTTGTTAATCATATTCGCCACGCCCAAATCCTGCACCAGCACCGCATCCGGCGGAGCGGCGTAAAGTTTGGACAACATTTCGGCGGCGTCATCCAGTTCCTGCTCTTTAAGTAATGTATTTAAAGTAAGATACACTTTTTTCCGCCGTTCATGGGCGTATTCAATTAACTCCAGCATGGAGTCCAAAGTAAAGTTCTCGCCGCGCTCTCTGGCGTTGAACTTGCCTAAACCGGCGTATACCGCATCGGCTCCGGCGTCAAAAGCGGCCAATGCCGCGGCGATATTACCGGCCGGGGCCAGCAGTTCGGGCTTGCAAACAGTCATACCTGTACTCCTTAACAGTTAAAATTGCCTATTTTTCTATTAATATACTTTAAAAAATCAGTTTAGATAGTACATTAAAGAATAAAACAGAAAAATAAATGACCGGGTTCCATTTTTGAGGACGGCGGAAAAATAAATAATAAGGAAAAACATGCGAGCGGAACTATTTTTAGCCTGGCGGTATTTACGCCCGAAACGCAATGAAGTGTCAATAATCACCTTGATTTCAATTGTCGGTGTAATGCTTGGCGTGGCCGTTTTGATTGTGGTTTTGGCGGTTATGACCGGGTTCAGCACGGAAATTCAAAAGAAAATGCTCTCGTCGCAACAGCATTTGACTATTGACAACAAATATTACAGCACCATTCCGGATCCGGCTCAAGTGATTGACATTGTGGAAAAAAACGGTGGTAAGGCCGCCTCAATGATTTCGCAGGGGGTTATGGTGCAAATCGGCAAAAACTTTGACCAAAGAGTGGTACTGGGCATTGAACCGGAAAAATTTGCCGCCCAAATGCCGTTAAAAGACGTGCTTAAAGCCGGCTCGTTTGACCTTAATCCCGGCGAAGTAGTGTTAAGCAGTTATTTGGCGGAACGTTACAGGGTACGGATTGGCAGTCGCCTGTTGATTCACTCCTCGGCACAGATTGCGGATATGGTGAATATCTCGGAATCCGGAGCCATCTCCATCAAAAACACTCGTGAAGTAATGCTGCCCATGGAGTTTACCGTGGCCGGAATTTACCACTTTGGCAAGTCGGATTTTGATGCAAAATTTATGTTTATGAATTTAAATGACGCCGCCGAACTGTTTCGTTTACCGTGGAACAGCGCCACTCAAGTGGTGGCTTGGGTGGATGACCCGTTACAGATTGAAAAAACTACCGCCGTTATCGCACCGTTATTACCGGATTACAGATTGACCACATGGAAAGACGCTAATCAACAGCTGCTAAGTGCGGTAAATACGGAAAAACACATGATGTTTTTTCTGCTGATTTTTATTGTGCTGGTGGCGGCCTTCAGTATCAGCAACAATTTGATTACCTCGGTATATCAGAAAACCCGTGAAATCGGCTTGTTAAAAGCGTTAGGAGCGTCCAACGCTCAAATGATGCGGATTTTTCTGTTTCAAGGCTTGCTGATTGGGATTGTCGGGACTTGTTGCGGCACGCTGATGGGCTGGCTGGTTATCCATTTCCGCATGGCGATTATGAACTTTACCGCCAGAGTATTTAATGTGGAACTGTTCCCCAAAGAACTCTATTATTTAGACGAACTGCCGGCGCAGATTATGCAGAATGATTTGTTGTGGATTATCTCTATTTCAATTGTGCTGTGTACGCTGGGCGGTTTGATTCCGGCGTGGCGGGCGGCTAAATTAGATCCGGCGCAGGCATTCCGCTATGAGTAATTTTTTAAGGAGAAAGTAACGCTTATGAGCGATTTTATTGTACAATGTAATCAAGTGTCTAAAACCTTTACCACCGGAAACCGGAAACTTGAGGTGCTTAAGGATATCAATCTTAAGCTCAGGCATCGTGAATGGTTGTTGCTGGTGGGGGCGTCCGGCAGTGGCAAGACCACGCTGTTGAATATTTTAGGGGCGTTGGAAACGCCGGATAAAGGCGAATTACTGTTTGAAAATAAACCGTATAAAAGTTTTAACACGGCGGATTTCCGGAATAAAAAACTGGGCTTTGTCTTCCAATCCTATCACCTGCTGCCGGAGTTGAACGTATTGGAAAATGTTCTGCTTCCGGCTCGGCTGGGCGGGAACTACAAGGCGGCGGAATATGCCGAATATCTGGTGGAACGGGTCGGCCTGAAAGACCGCAGTCATCATCGGCCGGGGGAACTCTCCGGCGGCGAATGCCAGCGGGCCGCCATTGCCAGAGCTTTAATCAATCGGCCGGAACTTCTGCTGGCCGATGAACCGACCGGGAATCTGGACGGCGCCACCGGGAAAGAGATTATGAACCTGTTTGCCGAACTTCATGCCGACACCGCACTGCCGTTGTCTATTATAATGATTACTCACAACCCCGCCCTTGCCGCCTATGCCGACACGACTCGCACACTGGCCGATGGCGCTTTACTGGAAGGAGACCAGCTCTAATATGCTGAAATCAAAACTCTTTTGGCCGTTAGTCGCCGTTGGTGCGCTGTTGGTGGTGTTTTTAGGTACAATTTTTTATCGTCCGCTGTTTATTGAGGACGAAACCAGATATGCGGAAATTGCCCGTGAAATGTTGGTAAATAATGATTTTGTGTCGCCCACGCTGAATAATTTGGACTATTTTGAAAAACCGATTATGGGGCATTGGTTGAACGCCATTGCCATGAGCGTGTTTGGCGAAAACGGTTATTCGGTGCGCTTTTTCCCGGCACTCGGTACGGTTTTGGCGGCGTTGCTGTTGTTCCTTTTAGTGAAGAAAGAGACGAAAAATTTTGAGCAGGCCATGATCACCGGCTTGCTGTTCGCAACTACCGGGCTGGTCTACGCCGTAGGAACTTATGCGGTGCTGGACGCCATGTTCAGCTTCTTTACCATGTTGGCGTTTACCGCTTTCTATTGGGCTTTCACCACTAAAAAAATTGCCCATAAACTCACTTGGCAAACCGTGGCGGGATTGGCATTGGGCGGAGCATTTTTGGTTAAAGGCTTTGTGGGGATAGTTTTAATCGGCTTGCCGGCCGCCGGATTTCTGCTTTGGCAACGCGACTGGAAACAACTGTTTCTGGCGGCGTGGTGGCCGTTGATTTTGGGTACGCTGGTGGTTTTGCCGTGGGCGATGGCGATTCATAAAGCGTCGCCGGATTTTTGGCGGTATTTTATCTGGGAGGAGCATATCGGGCGGTTTATGACCGAAGACAGCGGCCAGCATCCGGAACCTTTCTGGTATTTTCTAATGTTGCTGCCCGTTCTGGCCTTGCCGTGGACCATCTTATGGCCAGCGGCGTGGTGCGGATTTGCCAAAGAGTGGAAAAAGGCGTTTGAAACGCCGTTGATGCGATTTTCGGCCTGTGCGGTGGTTCTGCCGTTCCTGTTTTTGTCGGCCTGCAGTGGCAAATTGGCCACCTATATTCTGCCTTGTATGCCATTTTTGTTAATCATTATCACTGCCGGAGTATTCCGCTATGCGGCGAAAAAATCCACTAAGTTAATTGATGTAACGGCCTTCTATTTTTCGTATGTGCTGATGTTTATTCTGATCGTTTTTGTGATTTATCAGTCAATCTGCTTTGTGCATCTGCTGCCGCCCAAATTTGTATTATATGCGGCTAATGAAAAAATTCAGTTTGCCGTGGCGGTGGTGGCGCTTACCGTGCTGATGCGCTTATTTAAAGAGGTTCCCCGCATTACCGATATCTACCGCAAATTATTGACCTTGGTTCTGGCGGTACTGCCGTTAATGCTGGCCGCCCAGTTCATCATACCTTATCGAGCCGTAAAGCCGCTGATGATTGAAGCGGCGTATGAAAAATATAAAGACCGTATTTCTCCGGAAACCACCGTGGCGGCCTTTAGAGAAACCGTGGGAGGCGTATGTTTTATTTTAAAACGTGCCGACATTATTGTTTACGATCGTAAGGGAGAAATGGAATACGGCTTGGATTTACCCTCCGGTGCCGGGCGCTTTTTAACCGCCGGAGACTTTGCCGAATTTGTCCGTAATAACCCCGACCAACCGATAGTCCTGCTGTTGAATAATGCTAAACGCATGGCTAAAACCCCCGCCTCGCCGGTGAAAATCTGGGATGGCAACTATCTGTATCAGGAGTATAACCATGACTAAACTGTTATCATATAAACATTTACCGATTGTCTTCTTTTTAGTGGCCTATATTATGCCGTTAAGCTGGCGGCCGATGATTGGCCCGGACGAGTTCCGCTATGCGGAAATTCCCCGTGCCATGCTGGACTCCGGCGACTACGTTTCGCCCCGGTTATTGGGCGTGCGCTATTTTGAAAAACCGATTTTAGGGTATCAACTAACCGCCGCAAGCATGGCAATTTTTGGTGAAAATCATTTTGCAATACGCTTACCGGCGGCGTTGGCGGTGGCGTTTATGGCCTGGTTGATTGGCTATACGGTACGCCGACTGCGGAAAAATTCGATGGAGGCGTTCTGGGCGCAAATGCTGTATTTAAGTTTTGGTCTGGTGTTCGGCGTCGGTACTTTTGCCGTGTTGGACAGCCCCACCACGGCATTCGTCGGCGGCACCTTGCTGTTTTATCTTTTGGCCGTCAACGAGTCTGAACGTAAAAAACGCTGGGGCTTCCTGACGGCGTGCGGATTTTGCTGTGGTCTGGCCTTCCTGACCAAAGGTTTTTTGGCGTTTGCGGTTCCGGCGGTAACGATAATACCGTATTTAATTTGGAGTAAACGCTTTAAGGCATTTTGGACTACACCGTGGCTTCCGCTGTTGCTGGTGGTGGTTACGGCGTTGCCGTGGTCATTGATGATTCATTTCCGCGAGCCGGATTTCTGGCATTACTTTTTTTGGGTAGAACATATTCAGCGTTTTTTTTCCGATACCTCCGGCCAGCATCCGGAACCGTTTTGGATGTTGATTCCACCGTTTATCGGCGGCGTATTCCCCGGAGCATTGGCGGCAATCGGGGCGTTTACCGGCCTAAAAAAGTATTATAAAGAGTTATTAAGCAATGACTTCTTTAAATTCATGCTTTGTGCGGTAATTTTTCCGTTTCTGTTTTTCAGTGCCTCGTCCGGCAAACTGGCCACTTACATTCTGCCGTGTTTTCCGCCGCTGGCCGTCTTATTAGGATGCGGCCTGAACCGTTATTTAACCTCCGGCGGACATAAGTTGCAAAATGCGATATTTACGGGGCTGGGGATTTTACTGGCCGTGGCGTTACCGCTGTTTATTCTTTACCAATTTTTACCGTTGCCGCAGTTGTTTATGCGTGTTGAGTGGTACAAGTGGGCGATTCCGGCGGTGGCAGTGGCGTTCTGGGCGGGACTATTGCTATGGTCGCGTCGGCAGGCGGTGTTTAAGCGGACAATGTGTTTTTTCATCGGTTTGGCTCCGGCGATGGCGTTTGGAATGCTGGCCATGCCGCAACTGGTTTTAGACGGCAAAGCGCATGAAGAACCGTTGCGGCGATTAGCGCATCAAGTTCCGGCAAACGCAATTTTAGCGGCGCACCCCAATGTAATGCACGCCGTGGGCTGGGTGTTTGACCGTGATGACTTGTATTTTTATTTGTCCAGCGGCGAACTTGAAGACAGTATTGAAAAAACGTACCCGGATGAATACGGTTTTCGTTTATTGAGCTATAATCGACTGGATAAACTGGCCGATAAAGAAGCCGCCGATGTGGTGGTTTTTGTGCGTTTAAAGCCCAAATATTTTGACGAAGACCGGGCCAGATACCTGAAGCATATTGCCAAAACCCCCAAATATGAGGATTATGACGGCGAAATATGGATGGCGGCTTTTTAAGCAAGTTTGACAAATCAGGTAATAAACTGTATATTAATAAGATGTTTTTTAGAATCAAAAAAGGAGCCTGTAAAATGGGAAAAACTGTTGCACAAAAGATTTTTGACGCACATTTGGTCGATCAACCGGCCGCCGGCGTTAATGTTATCCGTCTGGATCGTGTATTCTGCCACGAAATTACCACTCCGATCGCCATCAACGACTTGGTGGAACGCGGCAAAGACCGGGTTTTTGACCCCACTAAAATTAAGGCCGTAATTGACCACGTTACTCCGGCCAAAGACTCCAAAACTGCCGAACAGGGTAAAACCCTGCGCGATTGGGCTCGCAGACACGGCATTAAAGACTTTTTTGATATCGGCTGTAACGGCGTTTGCCATGCAATTTTCCCGGAAAAAGGTTTTGTGCGTCCCGGTTTCACCGTAATTATGGGCGACAGTCATACCTGTACTCACGGTGCATTCGGCGCATTTGCCGCCGGAGTAGGAACTACCGACTTGGAAGTTGGTATTTTAAAAGGCGTTTGCACCATGCGCACACCGGACACCATCCGCATTAACGTAAATGGTGAACTCCCGGCCGGCGTATATTCCAAGGACTTAATCTTAAGCATTATCAAAATGCTGACCGTAAACGGCGCCACCGACAAGGTAATCGAATTTGCCGGTCCGGTAATCGCCAATATGTCTATGGAAGCACGTATGACCTTGTGCAACATGGCGATTGAAGCCGGTGCCACCTGCGGTATATGTTACCCGGATATGGTTACGGTGGATTATTTGTGGCCGTTCATCAGCGAAGAATTTGCCACTAAAGAGGCCGCATTGACCGAATACAGTAAATTCCTGCCCGACGCCGATGCCGACTATGTTAAGGTTATCGATTTTAACGCCTCGAATCTGGAACCGGTGGCCACGTTCAATTATAAGCCGGACCAGGTAAAGACGATTGCGGAACTGGAAGGCACTAAAGTTGACCAGATTTATATCGGCAGCTGTACCAACGGCCGCATTGAAGACTTGCGGATTGCCGCCGGGATTTTAAAGGGCAAACACATCAGTCCGAATGTTCGGGCCATTGTGTCGCCGGCAACGCCGAAAATCTACTCGCAGGCGTTGGCCGAAGGGTTGATTCAAATCTTTATGGATGCCGGGTTCTGTGTAACCAACCCGACCTGCGGAGCTTGTTTAGGTATGAGTAACGGCGTTTTGGCGAATGGCGAAGTTTGTGCGTCTACCACCAACCGTAACTTTAACGGCCGTATGGGTAAAGGCGGTATGGTACATTTAATGAGTCCGGCCTCCGCCGCCGCCACCAGTATTGCCGGATATATTACCAATTCACCGTTATACAAAAAATAATTGAGGTAAAAAGATGAAAAACTTCAGTGGGAAAATCCTGTTTTTAGACAGATCCGATATTAATACCGATGAAATCATTCCGGCTCGCTATCTTACCGAATTAACCAAAGTGGCGTTAAAGCCGTATTGTCTGGAAGATTTGTCGTTACCGACTTTCGACCCGAAAAAAGACATTGCCGGTAAAAAGGTTATTGTTACCCGGGCCAACTTTGGTTGCGGTTCATCCCGTGAACATGCGCCGTGGGTGCTGGAATACAATGACATTAATCTGGTAATTGCGGAAAACTTTGCCCGTATTTTCCGGCAGAACATGTTTAACTGCGGCATGATGGCCGTGTCGCTTCCGGCGGATAAGATTGATGATATCTTTGCCACCTTTGCCAATTCTGAAGCAGAATGCGTAACCGATTTGGCGGCGCATACCTTCACCATCTCCAACGGAAAAATCAGCAAAACTTATGATTTTGAAGTAGGAGCTTTTGACGAAGCACTGGTTCAGGCCAACGGCTGGGTAGACTATGCCGACAGCAAGTATTAAACAATAAATACCGGCATAATTACGATATCCATCCCCCCTCCTCCTAAAGTCAAGGCGAATGTCCGGCTTTCAGACGGAGGGGATGGAGTTCAAGTTACAGATTGCCTGAATTCTGAACCGTATATATTTCTTTGGAAAATATTTTAAGAAAATGTTTTTTCGCCATTTGCATTTTAATTTCCTGATGATAATTTAGTTTCAGAGGGAAATTTTGCATGGGGGAAATACTATGGGGAGAATTGTATACATTTTCACGGGGAGTCGCAATATATTGTTGACTTCTGTTCTGGTTCTACTGGCGGTAATCACCGGCTGCGAACAAAAAAAGGAGTCGCCGCCGGCACCGTTTTTTCCGGTTGTAACCGTTCAAGCGGTTGAAAAACCGTTTCAGGAGCATTATGCCGTAATTGCCACCGTTAAGCCATATCAGCAAATTGATTTGGTGGCACGGGTGAACGGCTATATTGTCAGCAGAAACTTTACTGAAGGCGGTATGGTAAAATGCGGCGACATCCTGTATAAAATTGAGCCGGATAATTATAAATTGGCGGTGGACAACGCCACGGCGGGGGTGATGCAGCATGAGGCCGAACTGCAAAATGCTCAGGACGACTTTAACAGAATCAATGCATTACATGCCGAAAATATTGCGCCGGCCAAACGTTTTGACGCTGCCGCCAGTACGCTGAAATCCGCTCAGGCCATGCTGAAAGCGGCTCAAGCTGATTTAGCAATGGCGGAACTGCAGCTTTCTTATACCGATATCGTTGCACCGTTTGACGGCTGGATCGGGCTGACCAGACTTGATGTCGGCAGTTACGTAGCGTCTCCGGCGCAACAACTTGCCACTATCATGCGGATTGACCCGGTTCGAGTGGAGTTTAATTTGGCCGATGCGTATTTAAACGGCGAATTATTAAATGCCATTGCCCACGGCAGACTCCCGGAGTGGCCGGTAAGACTTTTTTTGCCGGAAAGCAACTGCTATTATCCGTTGCCTGGAGTTCTGCGTTATTGGGAAAACCAGTTGTCGGCCAACACCTCCACCCTGACCATGCAAGCCGAATTCACTAATCCGGAGCATCTTCTGCTGCCCGGCATGTATGTAAAAATAGAGCTGACCAATCCGGCGGCCAAAAACATGATTTTTCTATCCCGTAAAGCGTTGCGTTATGACCAGGGGCGCAGTTTTGTCTACATCGTAAACGCCGCTCAAGTATTGGAATTACGCATGGTGGAACTGGGCGATACCGTTGGTGATGAACAAATAGTGAAAAACGGCATCGGCTTGAATGACCGTATTGCGTTGCCGGGGAATCCGTTATTGCGTCCGGGGGCAAAAGTTATTGCGGAGCCGGCAAAATGAACGGAAATCTATTTATACGCAACCCATATTTAGCCATTGTTCTGGCCGTTGTAATTACATTATGCGGAATTTTGGCGTTACTCAATATGCCGCTGGCGCAATATCCAATGGTTACGCCGCCGCAAATCAGCGTAACGGTTACCTATCCCGGAGCCAGTGCCGAAACGATTTTGAACAGCGTGATAATTCCTTTGGAACAGCAAATTAACGGTGCGCCGGATATGATTTATATCGACTCCACCAGCACCAACTCCGGCCAAGGCGTAATAACCGTTACCTTTGCCGTGGGAACTGATCCGGCCACCGCCCGCCAAAATGTGCAGGACCGGGTAAACTGGGCAAAATCACAACTACCGGAAGCCGTTCAGCGTGAAGGCGTTATTGTGCGTGAACAATCCGGTAATATCTTACTTGGAGTATCGTTGTACTCGCCGGACAATAGTTATGACACACTGTTTATGAGTAATTATGCCGCCATAAATTTACAGAATGACCTGGCTCGTATTCCCGGCGTAGCCAGAGTCCAACTGTTTGGCGGCAGTGAATACGCTATGCGGATTTGGTTAAAACCGGATAAATGCGCCGCATTAAATCTGCCGGTATCCGCCGTAATTGATGCATTGCAGCAGCAAAATATTCAAGTAACCAGCGGTTATGTGGGCAGTGCTCCGGCCCCGGCAACACAGGAGTTTGCCCTGAACGTTACGACTCAAGGCCGCTTGACATCGCCAGCGGAATTTGCCGATATTATCGTGCGCACAGAACCGGATGGGGCGCAGGTAAAATTGTCCGACATTGCGGTGATTGAAAACGGGGCGGAAAGTTATGCCACCAACTGCACCATCAATAATATGCCGGCGGTAATGCTGGTGATTTTTCAGCTTAATGATGCCAACGGCATTGCGATTTCGGAACATTGCCGGAAAATTATCGCCGAAAAACAACCCGATTTTCCACCCGGTTTATACGCCGGATTTCAATATGATTCCACCAATTTTGTGCGTGCCGGCATTAAAGATGTAATAAAAACGCTGATTTTGGCCGTAATTTTAGTGGCCGTAGTTACTCTGGCTTTTTTACAGGACTGGCGAATGGCTTTAATTCCGGTGCTGGCCATTCCTGTCAGCATCATCGGCACCTTTGCCGTGCTTTTTTTGCTGAATTTCTCCATCAACATGATTACCCTGTTTGCACTTACTCTGGCCATCGGCATTGTGGTGGATGACGCAATTATTGTGATTGAAAATGTCAGCCGCCTAATGGATACCGAACAGTTAAGCCCGAAAAATGCGGCGGAAAAATCCATGAAAGAGATTACCGGGGCAATTATGGCCACTACAATGGTGTTGCTGGCCATGTTTTTACCCATCTGTTTTTTTCCGGGTATTACCGGCGAACTGTATCGGGAATTCGGCATTACCCTGTCGGTGGCGGTAGCGATTTCCGCCTTCAATGCATTGTCATTAAGTCCGGCCTTAAGTTCACTGCTGCTGCGGGAACATCAGCCGGGCGTGCAACCCGGATTCTTCCTTTACCGCTGGTTCAATAAAGGTTTCAATTACGTGGCGGAAGGTGGTCATTCGCTGTTAAAATGGGGCTTAAAAGTACCGCTCATTTTCATTTTCATCTATCTTTTTCTATGTGCCGGAGCATTTTACTGGTACACTAAACGTCCCGGAGGTTTTCTGCCCACCGAAGACCAGGGATACTTTTTTGCCACACTGCAACTGCCGTCCGGCGCCGCCTTGACTCAAACCAATCAACTTACGGAGCAACTCTCGGCGGCGTTGAAACACCTGCCTGGGGTTGCGGATATTGTGGCCATTCCCGGTTACAATGTGCTTAATTCCGCCGCCGATGAGAAATGCGCTTTTATTATTGTAATTATGCAGCCGGAGTCGGAACGCCGGGGGATTAAACTGGCAAACGTTTTACAGCAGGCTCAAATGACGTCATTTGCCGTTGTGCCTACCGCATTCGGCATGTTTTTTGAACCGCCGTCAATTCCCGGTATCGGCATGGCGGGCGGCTTTAATTTTGTTTTAGAGTCCCGCAACGGCGACTCGCCGACAGTGTTGAATCACAGTTTGCAGGATTTTATGGCCGCCGCCATGCAAAAACCGCAACTGGCCAATTTGTTTACCACCTTTAATGCCGATACGCCGGAGTGGTATTTGAATATTGACCATGCCAAAGCCCTGCGCAACGGCGTTGATTTGTCCACACTTAACGCCGTGCTGGAAAACACTTTAGGGTATACCTTCATCAATCAGTTTAACCGTTTTGGCCAAGTTTATAAAGTTGAACTGCAAGCCAACGCCCCGCAACGCGGTAATGCCGACGACATTTTGGCGTTGCATGTGATTAATCAGCAAGGCAATATGGTGCCGTTAGCCGCCATCGGCAATATTGAACAACAATGGAGCAGTGCATTTTTGAGCCGCCATAACTTAAAATTGTCGGCCGCAATTCAAGGTATGCCCGGCAACGGCTACAGTTCAGAACAGGCGATGCAGACACTGGAGAATCTGGCCGGTTCCACCCTGCCGGATAACATGAGTTATGAATGGACGGATATGTCTTATCAAGAGGCTTCCGCCGGAAATTATACGGTATGGATTCTTTTGCTGGCGGTAAGTTTTATTTTTCTGTTTTTGTCGGCTCTATATCAAAGCTGGCTGTTGCCGTGGTCGGTGTTGCCGGTGATTCCGTTAGCCCTGCTTGGGGCGTTAAGTTTTACCACTTTGGCTCAGTTAGAGAACAATATTTACACTCAAATCGGTTTGGTTCTGCTGTTCGGCATGGCCTGTAAAACCGCTATTTTGGTGGCCGATTTTGCCAAACAACATCATGATGCCGGAAAAACTCCGTTTGACGCCGCTCAACACGCCGCCAAGTTGCGTTTCCGTGCGGTAATGATGACCTCCACCGCATTTATTTGCGGTACTCTGCCCTTGATGCTGGCCAACGGTTCCGGTGCCGCCGACCAGCGTTCCATTGGCATTCCGGTCGTCGGCGGTATGTTCGGCGTTATTTTAGGCGGTCTGCTGGTATCGCCGATATTCTTTGCGGTTTTAATGAACAGTTTGCTCAAACATCGTAAAAAACTTTCGTTGTGGTGGCTGTTTTTTCTGCTCAGTTTAACCTTTTTCAGTGGTTGCTACACGCCGCCGCCAAACGCCACACTGATTACCGCCAAAACCTTATCGGAAGCTCAACAAAATACCGCCGTTAAACACCTGCCCGCCAACCTGACCAGTTTAAGCCGGGAAGCCGCAGTGGATTTGGCGTTAAGCAACAATCCGAATTATCTCTCGGCCATGACCAGCATCAATGCGGCCAAAATGCGCTATTATCAGGCTTTAGGAGCGTACTCACCCACCGCCTCCGCCGGGGTTTCGCTGGGGCAGGAACTTTTTAGCGGCAACGGCAATTCGGCCTTTGCCGAAGACGACAATTCCGGCTATGTTATTACCGGGATTCAAGGTAATTGGATTCTGTTTAACGGGTTACTGCGGGAGTTTGAAGTTCTGGCCGCCAAAGAAAACATCAAGTTGCAGGAGTCGTTATGTAAAAACGCCCGTCGTCTGCTGGCGCAGGCGGTTCTGGTGGCGTATGACGACATTATCACCACGCAGGCGCAAGTCGGCATTGCGCAGGCTAACTTGAATTTTCAACGCCAGCAGTTACAGCAAACCGAACGCAAAGTAGCCCTTGGTGAAGCCGGACCCGCTGAACAATTAAATTTTCAAGCTCAAATTATACAGTCGGAAATTGAGCTGTTGAAGATGCAAAATCAATCCAACATGGCAAAACTCTCGTTAGCTTTGCTGTTAGGCTTAACGGAAGATGAACTGCCGCCGCAACTTACTTTTGACCCGTTGTCGGCCGCCGTACAGCATTTGCCCGCATTGGAGTTTTTCTTAAATGAAAGTATTGCCAACCGCTCCGACCTGCAAGCCGTCCGGGATGGATTACAACTGCAAAAATATCGCCATTATCAAACTTACAGCCTGTTTTCCCCCACCATTGCCGCTAATGCCAACTATACTTACAGCAGCGGCATTACGGAAAACGCCTCCACCGGCGGCAATAACGGCAACTTTTTCTTAGCCGGCAACTCCTTCACCTACGGCGGCATGGCATATTGGAATATTTTTACCGGATTCCAACGGTACAATTTATGGCGTGAAACCAAATATCAGCTGGATAAATCATGGCTGTTAAGTGCCGGGTATTTTCTTAAAACCATGAACGAAATTCATAACGCTTATCTGGATACCGTTCATTATCGCCAAGTGGTGGAGTTGACCATAAAACTGCGCACCACCAGAGAGCAGGAACGCAACTTGACCGCCGCCGAATATAACGTGGGAGACACCGCCTTAATCAACCTGAATCAGGCGCAAGACAATTTTGTCCGCAGTGAGTACGAACTGATTGCCGCTCAAGCCAGTTTAAACAAAGCCTTAACCAAACTCTACTATGCCGCCGAACTGCCGTTGCCAAAACCATAATTACTGAAATAAAAAAAATGCCGGACTTTTAATCCGGCATTTCTGATTTATCAACTAATTTGATGAACTTTTCGGCAAACGGCCACGAGTCAACTGATCCAGCGACACCGCTAAAATAATTACCGCACCAATCACAATAAACTGCACATTGGTAGGTATTTGCATCAGCGTACACCCGTTCCGCAAAAAGCAGATTAATAGTGTACCGATAATCGTACCCATAATCGTACCCTTACCGCCGGACAAACTGGCGCCGCCGATAATTACCGCCGCAATCACATCCAGTTCCAAACTCAAGCCAGCCGTCGGCTGAGCCGACAAAGTCCGGCTGGTTTGAATCATACCGGCCACGCCGCACAGCAACCCCAGCAAGGTATAGGTAAGCAGCAACACCCGGTTCACTTTTATCCCGGAGTGATATGCCGCATCGGAATTAGACCCCACCGCATAAATATAACGCCCGAAACGAGTGTATTTTAAGATGAATCCCCCGCATACCGCCAGCACCACAAAAAAGCATACCGGAGTCGGTACTGAAATATTTTCCGCAATATCACTGCCCAGCCATTTGTAATCCGCCACATTAAACGGCAGACTGTTGTTCATTACATAAGATATTCCTCTAAAGATACTTAACGTACCTAATGTAACAATGAACGGAGCCAGTTTCAGTTTTGTAATCAACACCCCGTTCAGCATGCCGCCCAATAAACCGATGCCGATCCCGGCCAGCGTAGCCCAAATCATACCGGCCATACTCATATCCATTTTCAACATAATCATCGCCCCGGTCATGCCGCTTAACGCCAGCAGTGAACCGACCGACAAATCAATTCCGGCCGTAATAATTACCGCCGTCATGCCGATCCCCACAATGCCGTAAATACTGGAACGGCGGAAAACGTTCATGAAATTTTCATACGTCAAAAACTTGTCCGGGTACATTATGCCCAGAAAAATCACCATAATCATTAATGTAGCGAACGGCAATAACTGCCGAATAAATTTATTATCCATAATCTATTTACTCTCTCCCCATATTATTATTTTCCAGCGCCGCAAGTGCCAAAACCTGGTCCGGCGTGGTTTCAGCGGTAACACAAATTCCGGCCTGATGTTTGTCCCGCATTACTAAAATCCGGTCGCTCATGCCCATCACCTCCGGCAAATCCGACGAAATCAGTATAATCGCCTTACCCGCATCGGCCAGTTGATTGATCAGTTCGTAAACTTCACGCTTAGCCCCAACGTCAATTCCACGGGTCGGTTCATCAAAAATCACAATTTGCGAATCGATTAACAGCCAGCGTGCAATCAGCAATTTCTGTTGATTTCCGCCGGACAAACTACTGCCCGGCATATCGCCGGACGCCCATTTTACTTTAACCCGCTGCCCAAGTTCTTCAGCCGCCTGCCGTTCTTTAGTTAAATTCAGCAACCATTTCATGCCTAATTTTTCGAGTCCGGCCATGGTAATATTCCAATTACACGGCAACTCTAAGAACAACCCGGTGTTTTTACGGTCTTCAGTAAGATAAGCAATGCCCGATTCCACGGCTTGAGACGGCGAATCGATATTCACCTCTTGGCCATTCAGCTCTATCCGGCCGCCGGTTACTTTGGCAATCCCGAACAACGCATCCGCGCATTCGGTACGCCCGGAGCCGACCAGACCGGCCATGCCCAGAATTTCTCCGGCATGCAGTTCAAACGACACCTCGGCAACGCCGTTTTCGGCGGTTAAATTCTGTACTTTCAGCACCGTATCGCCAATATTCGCCTGCCGCTGAGGATAAAAGTCGGTAATATCCCGCCCCACCATCTGCCGCACCAGTTCCGCAATCTCCACCTCTGCCGCCGGAGCCGAAAACACCACCTGCCCGTCCCGCAATACGCTGATATCATCCGCCAACTGCTTGATTTCCTCCAAACGATGAGAAATATAGATGACGGCAATCCGGTTTTGGCGTAACCGCTTGATAATTTCAAACAGCCGTTCGCTCTCCTGAATGCTTAAAGACGAGGTTGGTTCATCCATTACAATCACTTTGGCCTGCCGCCGCAGTGCTTTTAGCAGTTCCACAATTTGGCGGTCGCCGGTGGAAAGTTCACTCACCGGGCAGTCCGGATTCAAATTAAAGCCGTTTTCCTCAATTAAATTCCGGGTGATTTTCCGCATAGCCGGGTAATCAACCATTCCGAATGAGTTGCGCAGTTCCGCACCTAAAAAAATGTTCTCCACCGCCGTCAGATGCGGAGCCAAATCCAGTTCCTGATAAATCATGGCAATGCCGAGTTCCAGAGCCTCGCCGGGAGTCTTTAACTCCACAATTTTGCCATTACAGATAATCTGCCCGGTGTCCGGCCGATGAACTCCGGCCAGCACCTTCATTAAAGTGGATTTCCCCGCCCCGTTTTCGCCGCACAAGGCCAAAACCCGCCCGGCGGAAACGGTTAAAGAGACATTATTCAAGGCTTGAACTGCACCAAAACTTTTGCTGATATCTTTCATTACCAGCTCTATACTGTTCTGCTGCATAGTAAATATCCTTAGTTAGTCGATTATGCAAAACCGGCTATATCGTTAATAATCAAAATTTTAATTTATAAAAGTCGCCCAAACAAATGCAAGGTTTTCAGCGTAAAACTATGTTTTTTGCCTAATCGCTCCGGTGCTTTTGCATTATCGACTAGTTATTCTTAATAAATTCCTGGCTTTCCGCCTCATTAAGATTTTCACGGGTGATTACTTTAATCCCGGTATCAAAATGTTTCGGTACTTCCTTGCCTTCAATTTTATCCACTACGGCATTAACGCCTAAATAACCCATTTTGTAGGGGTTCTGAAGCACTAACGAATCAATCTGGCCGGACTTTAAACCATCCAGCATAGCGTCTTCATAATCAAATCCGATAATTTTAATGCCGTCCCGCTTCTGACCTTCCACGGCTAACTTGGCGCCGATGGTGGTGGAGGCGTTACAGGCAAAAATCCCCTGCACATCCGGATAAGTGGACAACTGGTCTTCCACTAACTGTAAAGCGGTTTCCACGGTATCCATGCCGTAATCGTCGGCCAAAATTTTAATATTCGGATAACTTTTCTTAATTGTATCAATAAATCCCTCTTCGCGCGGTTGAGTAGAACCGACGCCCTGCACATAACGGATTACCAGCACATTGCCCTTGCCGCCTAAAATTTCGGCCATCCGATGCGCCGCCAGTTCGCCGCCGGCATAGTTATTGGTAGCCGCAAAGGTAACATACTTATCAGTAGCGATTTCGGCATCAATAATTGCGCAGGGAATATTATTATCGTACATTTTTTCCACCACCGGCACCAACGCATTGGTATCCAGCGGAGCTAAAACAATACCGGCATTTTTGGCTAAAATCGAGTCTTCCACCATTTGGATTTGTTTTTCACGGTCGGTATCACGTTCCGGCGCAATCCAAGACACGGTATAACCGCGCTCTTTAGCCGCCTGTTCCGCGCCACGCTGCACGGCATTCCAGAAGATATGAATACCTTTGGTAATAACAATGATATGCTTAGATTCATCGGCCGTTGCGGAGGATTTGCGAACTACCATTACAGCACCTAATACTGCGATAATCGCCACCAGCGCGAACACAAAAAGTTTACTTTGCTTGTTCATTTCACACCCTGTTTTTTTGCGATTTGCCCAAAGCCCGAACAACGCGGCCGTCTTTTCAGCCGATTTCCCGTTGCCGCTTCAGCAAATCAAAATATTTGCTAACTTCATAAAGCTCACTCTCACACTGCTTCATGAAAACCATTGCTTAACGTAACACCAAATAATTGAAAGGCAATCTTTTTTTCTGTTAAATTTCAAAAAAAAGCCAAAAAAAGTTCTCAAGCCCCCTAAAAATCATGTACGCCGAACAATTTACACATTTCATCAAATCGTTCTACGGAGTCGCCACCGAATTTTGCCAGCGACTTTCTCACTTTATCCAACGGTTTTTCCTGCATATCCCCGGATTTAGAATAGAATTTATCGGCCAGACAAATCAGCTTTTCCTCCGGCGTTTCCGGCAGATAATTTTTTACCGGAATGGGGAGGTTTTGCTTAATCACCTCGTCGGCAGTAATTCCGCTGCCGGTGTGCCGTTCACAAATCCGGGCATAACATTCCAAATCCAGACCGTTTTCGGCGGCATATTTACGCAACATGTCCGCCCCGACAACTCCGTGTGCAATATAATCCTGTGTCCCCAAACACAAAATCTCAGGTGCCTTACAGCGGCCGATGCCGATATCATGCAGCATTGCCCCGGTCATCACCACATTAATATCGATGTGCAGTGCTTGATTCGGCATAGCGTTAAAAATCGCCACGGCTTTATCCCGCACTTGAGTGCTGTGCAATATCAGCATCCGCCGCAAAGAGGTATCTTCCGGGTAAAAATATTTTATTATCGCCAGTGCATCCAAACCGCTCA
>CAZEHZ010000007.1:0-24986 GCA_964512385.1 uncultured Victivallaceae bacterium
CGGCGTTTAATCTGGTGGATGAACGGATTATGCCGTTGGCCGCCGATTTGAGACTGGCGGCGTTGACGGTGATTTTGTGCCGGGCCGGGTTAGCCTTGGATTTGCGGCAATTGAAAAAAGTTGGTCGGCCGGCACTATTGATGTGTGCGGTTCCGGCGTTAATGGAGTTAACGGCGGTTACGGTTATTGCACCGCATTTATTAAATATTTCTTATTTGGAAGCCGGTATTTTAGGCGCCGTTTTAGCCGCAGTTTCTCCGGCGGTGGTGGTGCCGAGAATGCTGAAGTTAATGCAGGAAAACCTTGGCACCGGCAAGTCTATTCCGCAAATGATTATGGCGGCGGCTTCGGTGGATGATGTGCTGGTGATTGTGATTTTCAGCACTCTGGTGTCGGCGGCGCAGTCCGGCGGCGGGGTGGAGCTGAAAAGCGTATTGCTGGTGCCGCTGGCGGTAATGACCGGCGTGGCGGTTGGACTGGCGGGCGGCTGGATATTGGCATATTATTTTAAGAAATTTCATATGCGGGACTCGGTAAAAGTGCTGATTTTACTGTCGGCGGCGTTTCTGTTTATGGCGGTGGAAAAACGCAGTTTCATACCGTTTTCCGGCTTGCTGGCGATTATGTTTACCGGCATCGGCATATTAAAGTTTCATGCCGACTTAGCCGGCAGATTAAGCCGGAAATTTGAGAAAATCTGGGTCTTGGCCGAAGTGTTGCTGTTTGTGCTGGTCGGCATGGCGGTGGATGTGCGTTATGCCGTGGCCGCCGGATTGATTATGTTACTGGTGATTTTTTTGGCATTAATATTCCGTATGCTGGGCGTGGGGCTTTGCCTGGTAAAAACACCGTTGAACGGCAAAGAACGCTTATTCTGCATGTTTGCCTATCTGCCTAAGGCTACGGTACAGGCGGCAATCGGCGCAATTCCGCTGGCATTGAATCTGCCGTGCGGACAATTGGTGCTTACCGCCGCCGTACTCTCTATTCTCTTTACCGCGCCGTTGGGGGCGTGGCTGATTGATGTTTCCTGCCGCAAATTACTTGACCATTAAGTATGCGGTGTACCCGGCATACATTAACAGCAAAAATGCGCCTTCAAGACGATTGATGTTTTTTCCGGTGTACATAATCGGCAGTAAAATTATACTGAAAAACACCATTACCGCCAAGTCGACACCGTCGATGCCCGGCGAATAAATCGGTTTTAACAGCGGTGCTACGCCCAAAATGCCCAAAATGTTGAAGATGTTGGAGCCCACCACATTACCGATGGCAATATCCCGTTCGCCATGAATCGTGGCAACCACGCTGGTGGCCAGCTCCGGCAGACTGGTACCAATCGCCACTACGGTTAACGCAATTATGGCGTCCGGAACCCCAAAGTATCCGGCGGTAAATACGGCGGAATTAACCAGAAATTTTGCGCCGACAATCAACATTGCCAAGCCGCCGCCCGCTACCAGCAACGCCAGCGGAAATGAATTGACCAGCTTGGACGGCGTGGCTACTTCCTGCTCGACCGGCAACGGATGTTTACGGGCTTGTTTGATGCCCCACCAGGTGTACAAGATGACGCCGGTCAAAAATATTCCACCCATAAGGCGGGAAACCCCTTGAGTAAAATAACAGTTTACCGCCAATATCAATGCCGACAATACCATAATCGGCAAGTCAAATTTAAATAACTGCATAGAAACGCCCAACGGCTTGATTACTGCGCACAAGCCCAGAATCAGGGCAATATTACAGGTGTTGGAGCCGACAATATTACCCACTGAAATATCGCCGTTTCCGGCTAAGGCCGCATCTGAACTGACCATCAGCTCCGGCGCGCTGGTGGCATAGGCCACAAAGGTAAGACCGATAATTAATGAAGATATTTTAAAGCGCTTGGCGATGGCCAGACCGCCGCGCACTAAATACTCCGCCCCATAATAAAGCAATGCCAACCCTGCAATACCTAAAAAAATCTGTACGCCCAAACTGTTCATTAACATCCTCCCTATTAGTATTTCTAAGTTTAGACAAAGCATTGGTGAGAATGTTACATGATAAAAAAAAATTATAGAAAATATTGTTAGTTTACCTTGACTAAAACGTTTTTAGTGGTTATTTTTTTATAGAAATCCGGTAAATGCGCTTGATTAGTGTGTTTGAGCAAAAAATAACCGGGGGATTGCCGCTAATCGGTATAACGGCAATATGGATAATTTAAATGTTGAATTTTTAAGGAGGAAGCAGAATGAAGTTTGTCGGCTTTTTAGTCATTGCCTTTTTAAGCTGGATTGGCGCTTTTGCCAACGGGTATTTCCCGGGAACGGTGTTTCCGGTGCCGGCACATGAAAAAACCGTTGGAGAGTTTTCCGGCGTTACCGGGCAAAGCGTGAAGATCAGTTTGGATAATGTCGAGTCCGCTGCGGTAAACTGGGGGGTGGAGGAGTTTTTGAAAACCTTAACCGACGCCGGTTTTACCAAAGACGGCGAGACCGCTTTTAATGTAAAGGTGAAATTGGCGGACAGCGATCTTGAAATGCCGGAACAGTCATATTCCATCGTTTGGCAGATGAACGACAGCAATTCCAATGAACTGCCGCAGGTTACGGTGATTGGCGGTGATGGCCGCGGAGCCGCCTATGGTTTATTTTCGGTGGCTCAGCAGTTAGAATTGATGCCGGATAACCGCTGGACTATGCACTGTAGTAATATTGAAGACGCACCGGAATGGCGGGAACGCTTTTTATGCGACTATTTCGCCGCCGGTAATCGGGAGTCATTCCTGTTTTGGGCTAAGCACAAGGTGAGTGGAATGGCCGGACTGGTGGACTCCAATTGGCGGAAGCCGGATTATTTTAAGCAGAATAAGCATATTTTAGATGCCATGAAGGAACTCAGTCAGGCCGGAATCATGGATTTTTTGGTTCAGCTGCATATTTATGCCACGCCAATTGATGTGCCGAAAATGAATCTGGCCGATGAAAAACAGATTGATCAGTTTATAAGCGTTTGCCGCTTAATGGCCGAAAACGGCGCCTCCACGCTGATGATTGCCGCCGACGACTCCACCCCGCGGGATAAGGCCGGCTACACCTGCGTCAACGCAGAAGAGAAGGCTCGTTTCGGTTCAATCGGTAAAGCGCACGGTTATCTGATGAAGCGTATTTATGAGGCTTTACATGAAGATTTTCCCAATTTACGTATCAGTATGGTGCCGGCGCCGTATTCATTGTCGCACGGCATCGGACTGCCGGAGATTGACCAGTACGTGTATGACTGGGCGGCGGAAGCACCGAAAGAGGTTTGGTGGGTTTGGACTGGTCATCGGGTGTGTTCGCCATATATCACTAAGGCCGACCATGACCGCATGACCGGAATGTTGAACGGGCATAAAATCTATCTGTTTGATAACAGTAACAGTTTTACGGCTCCGGTGCCGTTGTGGAATACCGATTTTTACCCGGAAATGAAAGATGATGACGAAGGCATTGTTTTCCTGCTTGGTTTAGGGCATGGTTCCCGGCCGTGGGAAACGTTGTATTATATTGGTGCCAACGCCTATTTATGGAATCGGAACAGCGACATGACGGCGGCCTACAAACGTGCCGTGTCGGAAATATATTCGCCGGATACGGCGGATACGGCGATTGATATGCGCAATGCCATGATTGAGGTGCTGGAGTGGATGGGCAGTAATCGTTATGAAGGATTTGCCGAGATAAATGACCGCTTTGCCGCAACTCTTGTCGAGGCTCGTAAAACCGCTTTACCGTTGCCTGTCGTCGAACGGATAATGGAACGGGCCAATGAATTTTTAAATTTCAAACCGTTGCAGTTGTCTGTTCCGGCCGGAAAAACGATTGAATGCAACGGCGTAATTGCGCCGGATGAATGGGACGATGCGGAAAAATTTGAATTTTCTCTGCGCAGCAATGGCGAAAAACCGGCTGCTCCGGCCATCGGTTACATTAAATACGGCGACGGCGAGTTGCGCCTGGCATTTGATATTACTACCGATTTGCCGCTGCCGGATACCAAGAAAATGCCTTACGATTCATCCGTTTTTATGAATGATGAATGTATGGAGATATTTTTACAGATGTGTAATGAAGTGGTTTACCGCAGTGATATTGAATTTTATGGTTCTTACGCACATTTGGCCATTGATTCGGCAGGAAACTGTTTTGATGAAGATACCATATTCGGCGGCTGGACTTATGACGGTGACTGGCGGTCGGCGGTGGCGGCCACCGATCACGGCTGGTCGGTGGAATTATGCTTTAAGCCAAGTGATTTAGGTGATTCAAAGTGTGTAACTCCGGCACCCGGCGTGGTGTGGCGTGGCAATTTCCATCACATTAATAACCGTAAAGGCGTGGTTGAATCATACAGCGTTTACGGCCATAATTTCCATTTGCCGAACTTCTTTGCCGTGTTGACTTTTGAATAAAAATTAAGGATATTTAAGTGTAAAAATGCGTAATATAGATATAAAATTACCGAAAAAATCATGTGAGTTATTGTCGATTGCCTTTAAGGATGACAATATTACTCTGAAGACCGCTTTTGCCGCAGTTGATGGTTTGGACACAAGCTGGCAATGGCAAAGCCGCTTAAAAATATCCAAACGTCTGGGAGGTTTTGACGGTACTTCAATTTGCGACGCTTTTGCCGCCGCCGACTTCAGCTTTATTCTGACCAGAGAATTCTGGCAGGATGAACATTCACGCTTTTTGGCGTTGCGTTACTGTTTAAAAAATCTTTCCGGTAAAGATTTTAATTTAGGCAAAATACGGGTGTTTTCCTCCGAGAAGACGAACATTAAACTTTCGGCTAAAGAGGGATTTGAAACTCGTGCGTTTATTGATCGGGATGAGGCAATGGATTGTGTGCCGTCGGCGGTGCGACTGGATAAATTTGACGATACTTACGCCGCCGCGGTTTCCGGCGCAGTGTGGGATATGGAGAGTTTTGAGCAGGTTTGTCTGGCACAACCGCATGAATTGGATTTCGAAAATTTTTGCCTGCTGGACGATGGTGAAGACTCCACAGTAAAACTTTTACTTGGTTTTGCCGAATTGACTCATCATTATGCCGATATGAAAATGGCTACGGATGACCGCCGGACGCAGATTGATTACCTTACCGCCGCCGCCGTGTTTGACTGTGTGCTACCTGCCAACCATGAACGAAATACCGGGTTTTTTGTATTTATTCCTGCCGCCTCCCATAATAAAGCGTTAGATGCTTATACTGATATTGTGGGTAATCTGGCCGGTGTTACCCGTATGCCGGATGCTCCGCCGCCGGCAGTGGGATGCACCTGGCACTATTACGGCAGTTTGATTGATGAAAAAACGGTACTGGATAATCTGGCGGCCAAACAGAGCCGGAATATTCCGCTGGATGTGTACATGGTGGATGATTTCTGGGAGCCGTTTTATGGTGACTGGTATGCCGTGGACGAAATTTTTCCGCATGGAATGCGTTTTATTGCGGATCGTATCCGTGAAGCCGGTATGCGACCGGGAATTTGGACTGCACCATTTGCAGTCAGTCCGAAATCTGCGATGGCCAAACAGCATGAAGATATGCTGTTTAAAACCAAAGACGGCAAAATTGCCGATTTTTTCGGCGATTATCTGATAGATCCGACGGCACCCGGTGCTTTACGCTGGATTGAAGAACTTTATCAGCGGCTTCATAACGACTACGGGTTTGAATATTTTAAATTGGATAAACTGGATTTTCCGCATAACTTATGGCGGATGCAGGAACCGGTCTGCTATGACCGCACGGTTACTTTAGTGGAGGCTTACCGGATGTTTATTGCCAAAATCCGGGAAGCCGTCGGCAAAGATTCCTATATCTGCATCTGCGGCGGCCACTATGGCGCCTCGATCGGATATTGCGATACTCAGCGATGTTCAAGTGATACCTACGGAAAATGGGGCTATGAGCGGAATGGTAAATTTGTACCGCAGCAGGAGTTTCGGCTTAAGCAGACCTTGGGGCGGCTTCATTACCGCCGGCTGTGGCAAACCAATGCGGACGGAATGGAAATACGACAACAGGAAAATTCGTCCGACCCTAAGGATTTCGGCCTTTCCGTGGGGCTTATGACCAATGATGAAGCCCGACTTATGACGATTGTGCATTATATTACCGGCGGTATTATAATGTGCGGTGAAAGTCTGGTTAATATCGGCGATGACCGCCTGAAGTTATACCGCCATGTCATACCATCCATAAACACCATATCCAGAGCGGTTGACCTTTTTAACCCCTGGCTGCCCACGCAGTTTGTTACACAGGTACAGGCTCGTTGTCGGACTCTTGGCCATTGGAATACCGTTTCAATACTTAACGTTTCCGCAAACGTGATGAATTCGGAGGTCTATTTGGGGAACGAGGTTACCGACGGGCTTGGCGGCGGCGAGTTTCTATTGTTTGAACTTGTAACCGGGACTTTTATCGGCAAGTGCCGCCGGGGGCAGAGCATCACTATAAGTGATATTCCGCCACATGCCGGGCGGATATTAAAGGTGATAGAAGTTGATAACGCCCACTCCGGCATTTATCTTTTGGGTACCGATTTGCATAATTCCGGCGGCGGGGTGGAAATCAAAACGTGGAACCGTGAAAGTACCTTCACTCTTTCCGGAACGCTTGATTCCGTCTGGCCGCAGTATCCTGTAAAAATAACCGCCGCCTATGTTTGCGATGATGGCCTGCAAACTAAGACGCTTAAACTTTTGCCGGGTAATCGGGACTTCTTTTTTGATTTTCACTAAAAACTCTTGAATCTCGACATAACAGAAATATTTCCGGCGGCGGACAGTGATAGAAATTGTTCGCCGCCGGTCATATTTTGATGTTATAATAGTCGATAATTCAAAACCGGATATATTGTTAATAATCAAAAACTTAAATCATAAAAGGCATATAAATAAACGCAAGGTTTTGAGTGGGGAACTATGTTTTATACCTGGTCGCTCCGGCATTAACCAGGCCTCCGCTGGAATCCTGCGGTGCTTTTTGCCGTATACTGCGTTGGCTACGCCGCTTATGTACTAAAGTACACTAAAGCTACTTGCCGCCTTTTTTATTTATGCAGACGGGCGGTATTTATTTGGCCGTCCTTTTCCATAATATACATTCCGGTAATATAGAGTGCCGATTGGCCGTATAAGCCGGTTTGGTCATCGGCATAATTTACGGCGGTCTTGGATTCGTAGAATCGCTGTAGGGCGTCGAGGTCGCTGATTTGGTAGTAATTGCTGAGCAATTTTATAATTTCCGGGATAACCGTTGAGCGTACTAAAGCATGTTCAATCATTGGTGCAGCTCCTTAACGATATATGAAGACTCAAAAGTTAAATATGATAAACTCTGTTCGGTACAAAACGCAATTTGATTATTGATTTTTTGGAATTTCAGGCGTTTTATCGCATCATCTTTTCGCATGACTCCGGCAAGCACATAAGCGATTGTTTCGCCGACATTATCATCGGCAATTTTACCGGATATGATATCATAGCCGGAAAAATAGGTTAAATTGGAACGGCAAGCTATTACCAGTTCCAACCAGTCAAGCGAGGCATCGGAATAATTCTGCCATGTAAGATTGGTTTGTGCCGACACATCGGCAAACTCAAAAACGGAAACTACGGCATGGGCGTTCTTATTTCCATTACGGTAAGCGGACTGCCACCGTCTTAACGCCCAACGTTCGGCTTGAGATTTTAACGTTGTAGTGTAAAACGCAAAACCAAAATCCCGCCCCAATTCACTGCGAATAATTTTTGGGGCAGTGATTGGTTGCAACCCGCCGTGATATAATTTCATTGGTGCAGCTCCTTGGATAAATATTCGTCAAAATACTGCATTAAGGCTTCTAATCCCATGCCGTGCAGGTCTTCATAATCCTGCGTTAAAAGCGTCAACAGACCGCTTTGCTTAAACAGGCAGTAGACTTCCGGGCCGGGAAGTTGAGTGTGGCGACTGTAAAATTCTATACAGAAAGCTATAAATGAAAGTTTACTCATTTGGCCTCCAGCGGGTTTAGCCCACGTTCAACGTTATTTATAGAGACAAAAAAACCGGTCTTACAACCGGCATAATCGTAAAATTGGTAGCGGGTGTCGGACTCGAACCAACGACTTATGGATTATGATTCCACTACTCTACCAACTGAGTTAACCCGCCATCATTTTTGTCTATGTCTTTAAAATACTCTGTTTTTCGCAAAAGTCAAATGAGTAATATAAGTTTTTTGGCAAAAAAATCACGGATTTGTGCTGAATAAACCGGAAATTTCCGCAATCAGCAACTCCTGACCCGCGGTGGTCCAGAAATCCGGCGACAACGTGCGGGACAGGGTGCGGCGATTGGAGAAATACAGCCAGGCACAGGATAACAGCATGAATAAATAATTTTCAAACGTTACCGGTTTAATAATGCCAAGCGCAACGCCATGATTGAATATTTCCCGAATCCCGGCGTTTTCTTGCGAACGCACCCCCACCAGTTTTTCCACCTGCACCGAATTGTCTAAATTTATCCAGGTCAATAAACGCCAGAACTCCGGATGAAGTGTATGCACTTTTATAAAACCGGCCAATAACCGGCTGGAAAGCTGTTCCGGCGGGCACTCCGTCATGTCGGCATTGGCAAACAGGTCAACTTCGGCGAATAGTTTTAGCACCACCGCCTCAAACAACTGTTGCTTGTTGCCGAAATAGGCGTAAATGCGCTGTTTATTAGCTTTGGCGCGCTCCGCAATATTGTCTACGGTGGTACCGGCATAGCCGTAACGGGAAAATTGCGCCAACGCCGCATTCAAGATACGCTGTTGAGTGTCCTGCGCCCGTTGTTGAACTTTTCTATGCATTTAACCACTCCGGCAGATGGGCGGCGACAAAGGCATCGTCATTCAATTCCGGATAGGCGGCGTAGACCCGGTCAATCTCCTCACTTTGCCCGGCCGAGAGTACCTCATTCGGGTTCAGACACCATGTGCCGGGCAGTAAGCCCTGCCGACGCAGAACTTCATGAATGCCCGGTATGCACCCCGCAAAACTGTGTTTCGGGTCAAAAAACGCCGCATTGGAGTCGGTGATTTTTACGTTGCGTTCCAGCAATTCAAACGGCACGGAATCCCCGGCGGCGATGACTTGATGCACCTCTTTTACCAGCTCCACCGCCTTTTGCGTCCACACGCACCAGTGCCCCAGCAGGCCGCCCATAATGCGTAAAGTTTTAGTTTCGCCGTTACTGGTGGTGATGGTGTAGGGAGTTAATAAATCAATCAGCAGATTGTCGTCATTGCCGGTATACAACGTAATGTCGGTACGGCCGGATTCGGCCACGGCACGCACCACGTCAAAGGTTTGATAGCGGTTAAACGGGGCCATTTTTACAGCAAAAACGTTAGGAATCTGCATAAATTCACGCCAGAATTCGTAGGGCAGGATCCGCCCGCCGACACTTGGCTGTAAATAGAAGCCGATAATCGGTAACACTTCCGCCACTTTACGGCAATGTTCCAGCATTGCCTCCACCGGGTCTTTAGCATAAGCAGCTAAGCTCAGCAGGGCGCAGTCGTAACCGTTTTCGGCCACAAAATTGGCTTCATACAACGCCTGTTCGGTCTTACCGCATACGCCGGCCACTTTTAAGATTTTGCGGTTGCGTTTGGCGCACCATTCGTCAATAA
Source organism: uncultured Victivallaceae bacterium (assembly GCA_964512385.1). Taxonomy (GTDB): domain Bacteria; phylum Verrucomicrobiota; class Lentisphaeria; order Victivallales; family Victivallaceae; genus CALXXL01. The sequence continues at coordinate 9,716 of CAZEHZ010000007.1, forward strand.
ACCTGCTGGTTTTAGCTAATACCGGCTCAAACAGGCCGATTTCCGGGTTGCGAATTTCAAATTGAGTTGAGTGCACCCCAACGGCGATACCGCCTACGCCGGCATCCACATAATAGCGGCATAAGACCTGCTGATGAGCCGGCGAAAATTGGCGATTGGCATCCAAGGCCAGCGGTTGCGCCGGAATTACGGTGCCGTTGCGGAACTCCTGCAATACGGCCGGATCAATATTTTTAATCGTCTTCATTGATATATACTTCCTATAATTAGAACTTACCGTTGTTTACTTCAAAATGCGTCGGCTTGCCCAGTGAACCGCCGCCGTTCATAAACCATTCCGCCGTGCGGTCAATCATCCATTGCAGCGACGCATGCGGATAGCCGAAATTATGGAAGAATTTGGCCGCATTGTTTAAATAACATTTGTCGGACGCTTCACCCTGATAATTTACTTTTTTACCGAACGCTTTGGCGAACGCTTCGGCAATAAATTCAATACTGATGGTTTCCGGCCCGGTAACATTCAAATACGCCATCGGATTATCCGCCAGTTCCAATGCCCGCAGTGCCGCGGCATTGGCGTCGCCCTGCCAGATTACATTAAAATGGCTGACGCCACGGGAAACCGGCTGGTCATTCCAAACCAACTTGGCGATATCATGCAAAACACCGTAACGCAAGTCAATGGCATAGTTTAAGCGGAACATTAAAATCTTGGTCTGGTATTTTTGTGAACAGTATTCAAAAATCCGTTCTCTGGCCAGACTGCTCTGCGAATATTCGCCCACCGGAGCCGGTTTGACCTGTTCCGTACAGCCGCCGGTGGCGGGCCCGACCAGCGGATAAACACATCCGGTGGAGAATGCCACAATCCGGGAATCTTTAAAATGTTCCGCCACATAAGCCGGAGTTACGGCGTTCATCGCCCAGGTTAAAGCCTCACTGCCGTCGGTACCGAACTTCCGCCCGGCCATAAAAATCACATTTTTTACCAGCGGCAGACCGTTCACAGCCGCTTGATCCAGCAAGTCGCATTTTATGGTGATGATGCCATGTTTTTCCAGCTCATCTTTCGCCGCCGGATTGCTGAAACGAGCCACGCCGTAAACCTTTTTGGTTACTCCGGCCAGTCGAATGGCTTCTACGGCCTGTCTGCCCATAGTAACACCCATCTTACCGGCAATGCCAAGAATCATAATGTCGCCATCCAAGCGCTTCATCAACTCCACAACTTCCGGCATCGGCTGCGATAACACCGCTTCCAAATGCGCTTCACTGGTAATTTGTTCCGGAAAATTCACTGGCTTCCTCCTTATATTGAAAATAGCATATTTAAATAAATCCAACTGTTCATTTGCTTTTTAATTTACCATAATACTGAAAGATTTCAAGCGTTATAATCAAAAAAAACGCCAATAATTTATAAAAACCGTTTGAAAAAAATGCGAACAGCAACTACATTAAGAAATGTTCGTTTAAAATAACAACGGAATTGTTTGATTCCGCATAAAACTCAGGAGTTTGGTTATGAGTCAGCAGCACAGCAAAGTGGTAAAGCGTGAACGCCGTAAAGCCTATCTGGAACGTCAGAAGGCCAAAGTGCGTGAAGCCATCGCCGCTTCCAAAAAGAAATAATTCTGTTTTAAGACAGAATGAAGCCCCGTAGTTGTTGGTGTTTGTGAATAACGCTTATGATTGCGGGGTTGTTTTTTGGTAAGGTAGTCGATAATGCAAAAGGTGTTTTGGTTGCTTGGGCTACCGCAAAAATCACCGTTGTGTAATTGGCAAGTATAAACTAACTTGACGGTAAAAGACAAAATGAAGGTTTGGGGAAAAATTTGGCGGCTTTTCTGCCGTACTTTGCTGGAGTTGCCATGCCCGGTGTGCGGAACTCTTACCTGCGCCAATGACAACTCGTTATGTGCGGAATGTGCCGGGTCTTTGGTAACCGTGCCGGAACCGCAATGCCCCGGTTGCGGCGGCCCGGTGGATGGTATTTTAGCCCAATGTTCCGAATGTCTGGCGGCCGGAGTAAGACCGTGGCGGCAGGCCAAAGCGGTGTTTTTATATAAAGGGGCGGCTCGTGAACTGATTCTACAGCTGAAATTCCATCGGCATACCGAAACGGCGCCGTTGTTGGCCGCTTATGCCGCCGGAGTATTAAATCAATTTCCCGACCGTTTTGATTACATTGTGCCGGTGCCACTGCATTGGTTGCGCTACTTGCAGCGAGGGTACAATCAGAGCAGTCTGGTGGCGGCGGAGTTAAGTAAATTGTCCGGCATACCGGTGCTGAATGCACTAAAGAGAGTAAAGTATGGCGGGCATCAGGCACGGCGGAAACGGCAGGCTCGGCTCCAAGCGATGCGGGGCAGTTTCAAGTTACGCAAAAATATGGATTTAAGCGGCAAAACCGTGTTGTTGCTTGATGATGTTTTTACTACCGGAGCCACCTTGTCGGCCGCCGCAGTTGCTTTACAATTCGGGCATCCGCAGGATATTGATGTACTTAGTCTGGGGCGGCGTTTATGAACAAAAATATTTTTAATCCGCCGGTTTTTATGGTGGATGAACATCATCAGGTGTTGCCGCACTGGGCAAAACTGCATCATGAAATCGGCGTTAAAAAGGTGATTTCGCTGGATTTTCATACCGATACTTTGCCGGCGTTCGGACGATATCTGGCCGCGGGCGGTACGCCGCCGGAGTTTTCTCAAACGCCGGAGGTGATTGCGGAACAGCTGAATTTTTTGCGGCATGATGAGCATTTTGACTATGCGTTAAAGGCCGGAATTATGGAGCAGATTGTGTTGCTCAGTTTAGTCAATTTTGTGGAAACTCCGCCGGAAAATCTGCTTATGGTTACGCCGAGAGCGGCGGCGGCAGAGGCGGATGTGGATTTATTGTCGGATAAATTTAATGCTTGGCGGGATGCGTCGCTGGAGTCGGATTTTTTGCGGGGTTTGCTGGGGGAGATTCCGGCGGAAAAGTATATTTTGGATTTGGACTTGGATTATTTCGGGTCGGCAAAACAACTGAATCCGGCGGATTCCGAATATTTTAAAGCGTTGTGGCGTCAGGCGGCGGCGATTACGGTTTCTAAAGAAGCCATCTGGGTTAAACTGCTGGCCAAAAACGGCGAGGTGTTAAATTGGCAGAAAGTTTGGGGAAATATTTGTTCTTTAGTTGAAATTCAGCCGAATTAGGTTATAATGTATAGTGAGTCGCTATTGCTTATACTTAAAATGAGGAGCGGAAATTATGAGAAAACAGATTTTGGCGTGTGCCGCCGCAGGATTGACTACGTTAGTCGGTGCTGCTCAGGCAGACATGAAAACGGTGGAGAAGTTTTTAGAGCCGGGCGGTTGTTATTACAACGTAGGCAATTCAGCTGCCCAGTTGAGTGAAATTAAGCCGTTGGCACAGGCAATTTATAAGTTTACCGAACAGAAAATTATGGAAAATCCCGATTTGGGCGTGCGGATGCAGGGCAATATGGCACTGAATACCATAAAGGAAGTTTATGGGATTTCCGGCTTGAAAAATTTGTCCGCCTACGGCACAAGTTCGGTATATGCCGGAGATTATAATAATATACCGCTGTTCCGCACTAAACAAATTATGCTTAACCGCAACAGTGAAGATTCACTGATCAATGTGTTTGCCGACGGAAAAAATTACACGATGGCGGATTTGGAAGCATTGCCGCAGGAAACCTTAGTGGCGATGATGATGAATATCAATACCGTTAAATTATATGATTTACTGCAAAAAATCTCGCTGTTGCCGCCGCTAATCATGATGGGCGATGCCAAAGTTCAAGCCGAAACCGGAGCCTCGATCAAGGATTGGATTGATAATTTAAACGGCAGCTATAATATTACTATGACCGGAAATCGGATTTACGTTTTAGCGCCGGACAATTCCGGATTGCTATGGGCTTTGCTGGAGAAGGAACTGGAGATTCCGCAGGGCGAAATGAGATTTACTTACGATAATTTTACTGTAATGTGTGATTTAGATGCTAAACAGTTTATTATGGAGGTGGTGCTGGAACCGGCCGCCGAATGTTTGATGTCCGGCAAAAGTTTGAAAGAGTCTGAAGAGTTTCAGGCGTTAAAAGCCCAGCTTAACGGCTTTGATTCCGGCAACTTTATGTTGTTCTTCAGTTCGGATTTTAAAGAAATCTGGGGCGATGACGCCTTTGATTCTTTCTCACCCATACTGTTTGTGGGGCAGATTAGTAATGAAAAATACGAATTTAACGGAGTGTCTCCGGCAACCAGCGCCGGAATGTACTATGCGTATTATAATTGTGCGGAGCCGCTTGGCACGCTGGGGGTGTTGGCGGTTCAGGCAATGCTGAATGCCGAAAAAAATACCGCTGAAAATATTGACGTAGAAGTGGAAACTCAGGAGTAAAATAATTATGAAAAAGCGTATTTTTACATATAGTTTTTTAGGCGTATTGCTGGGGTTAGCCGGGTGCGCAACATCGGATTATGATAAATTGGATGCAATGGTGGCGGTGAACGGCGAATGTATCAGCAAGGAAATTGTGGTTTTTGATGCTCAGGTGGCTCGCAGTGTGGATAGAAGCTTTAATAAGTTTTATTCGCCGGACATATTGAATAACGATTTCTTTATGAATAACGGCGTGGAGGGCGAAAGTGCTGTGCCGGATTTGCGGAAGCTCTTCTCTACCAAAGCTATAAAAGGAACGGCACGCAGTGTGCAATCCGGTGAAATTCCGCTGATGCGGGGCGTGGTGCTGTGGAGTGAACAGTATAAAAGTGAACCATTATTTTCGGTCTTGCCGGATAGTTCGGCGGCCAAAGACATTAAGCAGATTGCCGGGCATTTTCCGGCCAATGCGGTGGCGGTCGCTTATAGCTGCGGCAGTGTGGGGAAATTGCTGAAAAATCTGCAGATTAATGTGGCATTCAATAATATGTGGCAGGATTTGCAGAATATGGCCGATACGGAAGGTGTCGATTTGAATGCGTTGACCAATTTGCCGGATAACAGCGAATTTTTCATGTATGCCGTGGTCAACGGCATGGTGGATGATGGCAGTATTGAGTTTAAAGTACATTACGATTTGCCGATTTCTTTAAGTGCGGTAAAAGGCGCTTTGGAAAATAATTTTACGGCCGCCGATAACGGCATGTGGCTGGCGGAAAATGGCGAAGTGGTTTGTTATGAAGCTAATGGCCGTTTACAAATCGAATTGCTTTCTCAGCCGGGAGCCAAATTTACCGACAGTAAAAAGACGCTGGCGGATAATGAAGAATTCTTGCGTTATATGGCCGTGCTGCCGATAGAAAAAGCGAATAGTTTATCCTATTTTAACCTGAAAAACAACGTTTCGGCCGATTATGCTGAAGCCGCCGAATCGCTGATTATTTTAGATGCGGCACAGGTAAGAGAGAACGGCTTGTACACGTTTGCGGCTACTAAACTGCCGTCGTTATATGCCTGCGGAATGGAACAGGTTGTCGGGTCATTGGTGTTGAATCTTTCCGGCGAAGTCGAACAAATCATCGCTATGCAGAGCATGCTTGCGGAAAATGTCGATTTTAATGATGAAGATGATATGGCGGATGAAGATGATGAATCCGTTGAGTTGGAAGAAGATGTGGAATAATTCCGGTTTACCGGGGTTTATAAGATAAAAAAATATGTCATGAAAGGACAAAAAAATGTTAATTAGCGGTTCTTGGTTTGAATTCCAGCATAACGGCCCGTGGGAAGGGCGTAACTGGAATCCGCAGTTTCAGGATTTTACCCCCGAACAGTGGGAAGCTTTATTGGGCGATATGGCCGGCATCGGCATGGAATATTTAGTGTTGATGGGCAGTGCTTTGGCGGAACAGACGTTCTATAAAAGCAAGCATTTCCAGTCTTTCCCCACTAAAACGGAAGACCCGATGCAGGTTATGTTTAACGCCGCCGACAAGTTGGGACTGAAGATTTTTGTTTCCAACGATTTCTATGGCGATTGGGCACAGCCGGAAGTAATGTTCTTTGATAAAGAAGTTACCCGCAAACGTGATATTGCTATGGCGGAAATTGTGGAACGCTTCGGCCATCATAAGAGTTTCTACGGCTGGTACTGGCCGAACGAACTGGATATTTTCCCGAACTATCACGATACGTTCATCACCTATGTAAACCATTGCAAGAAGTATGCCGACAGTTTGCTGGCCGGTAAGAAGACTTTAATTGCGCCGTATGGTACTTTCCACTTGGTGGCCGATGATAATTTCTGCCGTCAGCTGGATCGTTTGGATGTGGACTTTATTGCGTATCAGGACGAACTCGGCGTGCGTAAAGCCAACGTGGAATGGACTCCTGTTTACTTTGAACGCTTAAAAGTGGCGCACGACAAAGTTGGTAAGGCCAAGTTATGGGCCGATATGGAAATTTTCCAGTTTGAAGGCCCGATTTACCGCACTCCGCTGCATCCGGCGCCGATCGAACGCGTTATCAAGCAGTTGGAAGGTATCTCCCCGTTTGTTGAACGGGTATTGATTTATCAGTATCCGGGTATCATGAGCAAGCCGGGCACCAAGGCTCGCATCGCTACCCCGGAAGCGACTCGCTTATACAGCGAATATAACGCTTATCGCGACGCTTTCCTGAAGAAATAAGCAATTATTTTGATTTATAAACACGGTAAAATGTCATTTTTCAGCATTTTACCGTGTTTTTGTATTTTTATAAAATCAAAATAAAAAAGCCGGCAACGTTTTGTTACCGGCAAAGTTAGCAGAAATTTTTGTTGGTCTGATTAGTTTTGGTCTAAAATTTTAGCATTCCACTGTTGGAGTTCCCGGGTTGTTACATCCTCCGGATAGCTGAAAACAATGTCCGGGACAAAGAACAAACGGTCCTGACTGATATAATTACGTTTTTCGATTTGCAACACCACCTGACTGAACGTTATAGTGAGCAAGGCACATAACGCCAATAACGGCAATAGATTAGCGATTTGCTGAGCCGCAGTTGCTTTTTGGCCGGTAATGCGACGGGTGAATTTATTCAAATAATTGTGCATACTCTGAATTAAACAAACCGGAATTCCGATAAGTACGATAACATAACAGGCAAAATACCAGTTAAATTCGGTAAAAAGCGTTTTTATGCCAACCGAACGCAAATCCATCCAGCCGTTGCGGGTGAGCAGAAAAAATACGACAAGCGGCAGGATGACGCCTAATAACAGAACTTTAATGTAACTGCTTAGCGGCATGATAATTCCGGCGGCATTTTTCCTGCGCAGTTTGTTAATTGCCCAAATCAGTAATAAAACTATGGTTATTATGGTTAGGGTAAAAGTAAAAAACAGCAATACGGCGGAATCAAGCCAAACATAGTTCAGCAGACGTTCCGGCGTAAACATTTCCGGCGTAATATTGACGGCATCCGTAATAATCAAACCCGGTAACATCAAATTGGCCATTAAGCCGCCATGTTTGGCAATCATACTTTTATAAGCATCCATTTCCGGCGATTTCTTGGCCGCCATAAACTGCCGATGATGTTCAACCAATGGTTTTAATTGCTGTTCAGTTTTTACGGCTTTGGCTTCATTGCCGGCTAAACGGTATAATGCCGGGGCTTTTTCATAATACACACCGGCGATGGCTCCCAACACCAGTTGGCCAATAAAAGTTGAGGTGTCTTTAGTGGCATTTAACTGCCGCAGCATTGGCCGCCAGGCATCAAGATATACTTCCGCCTCAGCCGGGTTACCCTCGTTGATTAAGGTTTCGGCATATAGCAGATTTTGCCGGGCAACACTGCGGAGCGTACTTAAATTTGGCAAAAGCATCTCTGCAGTTATGAGCAGTCTTCTTGAAAATCCGGTGAAATTTTTCGGATTTTGGCAGTCATAAAGCACTATAAGCTGTTCGGCACGCTCTTGACTATAATTAGTCATATACGGCTTGGCAAAACCTAAAGCGAAGTTTTGCATGGCCTGGTCAAATTTTTTACGGTCGGTGATGGTAACAATATATTCATCATCGACAGTATTTTCTTCCATATACTCCGATTTAAACGCGGAACGGTAGTTATACATGGCGTTGTCCGGGTCTAACTTTAAGCCGGTTTCAATGGCCTGCTTATACTCGGCAATATTATTTTCATCTGGGGAAATTTGGTCAAAATAAGTGGCAAAGTACATTTTATTGTCCGGTTCGCTCTGCCAAAGTGCTTTCATACGTTCGGCCGGAGTCGTTTTACTGGTGTCTCCGGTAATTAAAAAGGCTTTTTTCGTATTGCTCGGCAAGTCTTTGGTAATTTTTGCCAAAAGTGAACTACCATGGTTGCCGGACAGATTATGGATGTTTTTTAAAACCGCAAACAGTTCGCTATCAAATGCCAGCCACCACGATAGCACAATAAGTGGAACGATGGCAATTTTTGCGGATTTTTTCAGCAGTGAATGCCATTTAAAGCGTCGCCAGTTGGCGGAAAACAGGGCTCCGGCGAGTTCCTGCGGATCTCCAAAATGTTTTATGGCCTCATCTTCACTTTCGTGTTCGGCGGCGGAATCGGCCAAATGGTCGGTAAGTTCAGCGGCAACTTCGGCATGAATGCTGAAGTCATCCTTTAACTTGCCGGTGGCGATGGCAACAACCTCTTTAATTTTGTCCATAATTACCAACTCCTTTAAGCCATTAATAAGGCGATTGTGGTAGCAAATTTTTTCAGTTCGGCGGTTTTTTCGGCCATCACATTTAACCCTTCGGCCGTGATAGTGTAGTATTTACGCTGTTTGTTGCCGCACAGAATCCAACTGCTTTGAATCAGTTTTTGCGCCTCCAGTTTATGCAGGCACGGATATAGTGAACCCTCTTTCCACGCAAATTCACCGTTCGACTGTAAATTTACTTCCCGGATTATTTCATACCCATACATCATTTTTACCGATAACAATTTTAGGATAATCGGCTCCGCCACACCACGACTCAAATCACTGTTAATCGCCATAGATACCTCCTGTGTAAGATTGTTGTATGCTATAGTATACATAGTCTGTCTATGTAAGTCAAGGGCATTTATAAAAAAAATGCAAAAATTTTTACAATATATGATTTTTGCATAATCGATTGTATTAAAACATGTGGAGGTGGAAATATAATTTGGTGAGAACATAAAAAAACACCGGTGATTTTTGGTCATCGGTGTTATGAAATAGTAAAATTCAATAACTCTTGCTACATAGCCCAACCCCGGATGATTTTTGGTCATCGGTGTTATGAAATAGTAAAATTCAGCAATTTCGACTACAGAGTCCAACCCCGGATGATTTTTGGTCATCGGTGTTATAAAATGATTGGCAGAAAAATTAGTTCTGTTTGGACGCTTTACGGCGTTTGGCCCAATATGCCGCACCACCGCCAATCGCTAATGCCGCCAATACGCCCGGCAGAGGTTGACCTACCGGCTGTTCCGAACCTAATTGTACCGTTATAACTGAAGGCGCCGCCGCAACGGTGCTGAAATCAGTGGAGCTGATATATTGATCCCATTCACCAAAACCGATCGTATAAGCATCCTTGCTCTTGGATATATCAGTGCCAACATAATTCTTACTGTTGCCGCCCTCAAGACCCGGCGTATTATAAACAATGTTATCATTTTTATCTTTAGCCCAAAAACCCAGCGTTTCGCCCGGTTGTAATTGAACCATTTCGCCCTTACTGTTTACCAAAGTGTATTTGCCGTCAGCAATCGGAGTCAACGTATACTGCTCAGTAATCTGATTGCCGTTTATTTTTACGGCGCCGAAGTTCGCCACATCGCCGGAGACTATAGACAAAATTGCATAACTGCTCTGTTTTACGAACAATGCATTCTGAATTCCCAGCTTGTTGCCGCCTTTGTCGATATATCCGGCAAATTGATCTGAGTTATTGGCATAATCATTACTTGCTGAACTGAATTTGCCCATGGTATACTGATTGGCGGCTCCCGCCAGCATGCCTGCGGTTAATACAATCACCGCCAGGATTTGTTTAATTGTCATAACTTAATTCCCTTGCTATGTTTACATATTTAAATGATTACATATTAATATAACATGCAAGATATGTAAATGCAAGAATGTAAAACTAAAAAATAGCAAAATTATCTTTTATGTAAGCTATTCAACTGTCTTCTGATTAAAAACTTATGCAAGGAATGCTTATTGTTTATCGATTTTGTGCTTATAATGCAAAAAAACTCTTGAGCCGCCAACGAAATTTGCCGTTTTTCCGTACCGGATAAAAAATGATAATTATTGCTATAATGCAACAATATAACATTTATGATAGAATTAGCATAAAAACAACATTGATTTTTATTAAAGAGCAGATATTATAATATGAAGACATTTTAAACGAATAAAAAATCAGGAAAACTATATCAAATGAACATTGGAATTTGGGCTTGGTATTTTTTTTGCATCATGTTGTTGGCATCGGTATTCATTGCTTGGCGTTCCCGGCGGTTGATGCACAGTACGGCAGACTTTTTGGCGGCAAACCGGGTGGCCGGGCGGTATGTGTTGAATTTAGCCAGCGGATTTTTGGCGATTGTAACCATAATGTCGTCTTGGGAGATGAATTATGCTACGGGATTGTCTCCGCAATGGTGGGGGCGGATTGCGGCGCCAATCGGGTTGTTCATTATGCTGACCGGGTTTGTGGTGTACCGCTATCGGCAAACCAGAGCGATGACGGTACCGCAGTTTTTTGAAATGCGCTACAGCCGCAACTTCCGGTTGTTTGCCGGTTTTCTATGCTGGCTTTCCGGATTGCTGAATTATGGTATATTTCCGGCAATTACCGCCAAGTTTTTAATCAATTTTTTACAGCTGCCGGCCGCAATTACGGTTTGTGCTATAGAAATTCAAATGTATCCGGCATTGATGATTCTTTATTTGTCGGTTGCCGTGTTTATTTCGTGCTGTGGGGGAATGATCAGTATCATGGCGTCGAGTATTTTTCAGAATACGTTTGCCTCCATCGTGTTGTGCGGAGTGCTGGTGTTTTTGGCATGTTCGTTTTCCTGGTCGGATATTTTTGCCGGACTGCAAATTGCGCCGCACGCCGGGTCGTCAATGGTGGATCCATTTCAGGCCAGCACCACTACGGAGTTTAACTTAACGTATTTTCTGATCGGCGTGTTTATGGCTATGTACGGAGTAATGGCCTGGCAAGGAGCGTCCGGCTACGGGGCGGCGGCCAAGACTCCGCATGAAGCCGTGGTCAGCAATGTTATCAACTCCTGGCGGTATAACGCATATACCATGCTGATGCTGTTTATTCCACTGCTGGTTTACAGCATTATGCATTTGGATAAATTTGCCGATATCGCCGCTCCAATCCAAGCCTCCGTCAGCGCTTTACCCGTTGATGTTCAGCGGCAAATGGTGGTGCCGATCGGATTGTCGCATCTGCTGCCGGGCTGGATGAGTGTGTTGTTTGTGATGGCGGTTTTCTATGGCACCATTACTTGCGACAGCGTATATACTCACAGCTGGGGTACGATTCTGGTGCAGGACGTAATTGCACCTTTACGGGGTAAACCTTTATCCCCCAAAACCCATATTTTAATTATGCGCTTAGCTATCATCGGGGTGGCGGTATTCGGTTTTGTATTCAGTATGCTGTTTCCGCTGAAAGATTATATTGCCATGTTTTTTTCACTTACGGCGGCCATTTATGTGGGCGGGGTAGGGGCCGTAATGATTGGCGGACTGTACTGGAAGCACGGCACCACCGCCGGTGCGTGGACGGCAATGACCATCGGTACCATCGGCGGACTCGGCGGTATGGCGGTACAACAGGTTTGGCCGTTCTGGATTAAGAATGTGTTTTATCCGGGAGACAATAACTCTTACAAGGTAACGATTATCGTAATGGCGTCGTTTGCGGCGGTGTTCATGGTTTTGGCGGTGCTGAGTTGGTTTGCGGAACGCTTCCGGGCGGCGGCAATGCGTTTTTTAATCCTCGGCATTTTTACGGTACTGCTGGGCGGAGCTTTTGCGGTGCTGATGCCGCGGCTGCAAGTGATGGCGGCCGACTCGCCGGCGGCGTGGAATTGGTTTGAAACCAGTGAATATGCGACTCGATTCTTCGACGGTCAGCGAATTATGTTCATTGCGGCGCTTGCCGCCGTGCTGGGGTATGTCGGCGTATCTTTACTGGGCAAACGCAACGTGCATAATATGGATAAACTTCTGCATCGGGGCAAATATGCGGTGGCGGATGACGGGGCAGAGTATAATGAACCTAAAAAAGAGAAGTTGACGTTCAATAAATTCATCGGTATCGGACCGGGCTTTACCCGGTCGGAAAAATTTTTGTTCGGGGCAAGTTTTTTCTGGAATATCGGCTGGTGGGGCTCGTTTTTGCTGGGTTGTGCGGTAAGTTCATTATACACGCTTTCCGAGCGCTTCTGGTACTGGTACTGGGCGGTGTTAATTTATTCGTCATTGATCATCGGGGTTTTATTCACGATTCTGGTGCTTTACAAAAGTATCGGCGACGGCCGGGACTGCCTGCAGACATTGCGGCGGGCTAAAACCGATGAACGAGACGACGGTTTTATACGCTAAGCAGATATCGGCATGGCTAATATAGAACTGAATAATTTGATATTTCCTGATACGCCGGAGCTGTTGCGCGGTATGCTGCTGCATTGCGGATGCAGTAGCGCTCACTACCATAATTATGTGTGGGACGGTATGGAGCGCGGCCCGCAGGAGATGACAATTTGGCAGTATACATTAGCCGGCGAGGGGGCGTTAGACTATAACGGGCGCACATACCGGGTGCGTCCGGGCGAGGCTATGCTGTTGATTGTGCCGGAAAAACATCGCTATTATCTGCCGGCGGACTCCGATAATTGGGAGTTTTTATATGTCAGCGTTTACGGGCATGAGCTACTGCGCATTTTTGAAATGTTCCGCCAACGCCACGGGGTAATTTGCGACTTTCCAGCTCACAGCCGGGTGGTGGATGTGGCGTATGACTTGATTCATCGGGTAAAGAATCATGAAATTCAAGACAGTTATGCCGCCAGCGCCGCCGCTTATGAGTTTATTATGGCGTTATGTGCCTCCACCTCCGGCAAATGCATCGATGCGGATTATAAATGGCTGAAAGCGGTACAGGAATATTGTGCCGCCAACCTCCATAAGCCCATAACGGTGGACGACTTGGCCGCCATTGCCGGATGCAGCAGATGTCATTTTTCGCGGCGCTTTGCCAAACTTTCCGGCTTTACGCCGCACGACTATATTATGGATTTGAAAATGCGCAAGGCCATTCGCTTATTAGCGTCTCCACTGTCGGTAAAAGAGATTGCCGACGAGTTGGGTTTTGCCAATTCCGCCTACTTTTGCCGGGCTTTCCGCCGAGCCTTCAACGTCTCGCCCGGCCAGTTCCGCCACGGCAACGGTAATTGACAATGGACTGAACCGTCTAAATAAGTTTTTGCCGGTTCAATTTATAAAACAACAAAAAATCATTTGCAATCACTCGAAGTGGTGATATCTTAGTGGAGAAAAAGCGATTCTGAAGAGCGTGAAATTTTCAAAAATCATAGAACAGTTTAAATGCATTGCTCAGTTTAATATTTTCAGAAAGGAAATATGGTTATGAAAGAGGAGAAAGTCAATACCCAATACGGTGGTGATTGCCTGGCGGAAGGAACCATGATTGAAATGGTGGACGGCACGTGCAGGCGCATTGAAGATATTATGATTGGAGATCGAATCGCCGCTTTTAATACTAACGGCGACAGGTGCATGCCGCAGGTGGAAAATATTTTTCGTGGGTTCGACAAGACGGCACTCGTGGTCAATGAAGACGATGGAAGATTAATTTATTTGACAGCTAATCATCACATAAAAACCCCGTCCGGGATAAAATCGGCCGATGAACTGAATTGCACAAAAAAAGAATACTTGCGTCTCAGACTATACGACGATAGGCCCCCGGAGGCCAAAATTCCAGTATATTCCCTGGAGCTTGAAGAACACGGCCAGACCGGGTATTGGATAGTTGCCAATGGCTTTTTGGTTAGTGATTGGACTATGCTGTGCTATATGACTGATAAATGTAATTAATCAATTATAAAAAGTTCATGAAGCCCGGAGAAAAACACCTTTTGCATTATCGACTAAATTAAGGACGCGAAAAATGCGGAGAACAGATCGGGAAATAATAAATTTTGATATAATTAAAGAGATTATCAACACTAATAATTTGGCGGTAATATCTATGTGCAATGGCGATGTACCTTATGGTACGATGCTTCATTATGCTCCGGTGTTCAATGAAGATAACAAGGTTAAATTAATTTTTCATTGTGCTGGCAATGGGCGGAAAAATGATTTCCTGCACAATAATCCAGAGGTATCCATCTTTATTTGCGACAATGCCAACACCAGAATAGTCAGCGGCGGTCATATTGGAATAAAATGGACGACTCACTACCGTTCGGTGGTAGTTGCCGGTGCGGTGCGCTGGCTTGAGAATCGCGATGAAAAGCGAGTTGCGGCTCACGCTTTTATGGGGCATTTTTCGGAAGAAACTATGGAAATAACCGATGCACATCTTGATATGACAGCCTTTTTTGAAGTCGAGGCAAGATCAATTTCCGGTAAACAGAATCCCGGTCCGCAACGACTACAATAGTCGATAATGCAAAATCGGCGTAGCCGTCGAACCCCCGCTATGCGGAACTGGTTCTTTTTTGTGAAGACATAAAAAAGTGATGCATATCGCATCGCCTAATCCATTTTCCTGCGCCAATTTTTTATAAATAAGGATGGCTCCGGCACTTGGATTGCCCGCCTTTGGCGTGCTCGGCATAGCCATCGAACCCCCGCTATGCGGAACTGGTTCTTTTTTGTGTCAAGACACAAAAAAAGCGATGCATATTGCATCGCCTAATCCATTTTCCTGCGCCAATTTTTTATAAATAAAAAATGGCTCCGGCACTTGGATTCGAACCAAGGACCAAGTGGTTAACAGCCACCTACTCTACCGCTGAGCTATGCCGGAACATGAATACCGTAGAAGCTATGGGACAACCCGAATCTTATAGACTCAAACCGCCAACTTGTTATCTCAAGCCGCCAACCCGAATCTTATTGATCCAAGCCGCTGACCTGTTACCTCAAGCCGCCAACTTGTTATCTCAAGCCGCCAACCCGAATCTTATAGACTCAAACCGCCAACTTGTTATCTCAAGCCGCCAACCC
>CAZEHZ010000007.1:25086-40685 GCA_964512385.1 uncultured Victivallaceae bacterium
GAATCTTATTGATCCAAGCCGCTAACCTGTTACCTCAAGCCGCCAACCCCATGAACTTTTTTATTGTTGTTTGCAACCTTGTAGACCTTGTTTGGTTTACACTTCTTTAAAATAGTGGTTATTTTGAGAAAAGCAAGCTGAAAATTGTAAAAAATGGAAAAAAAACCTTATTAGGGGCATTAAAGGGTTGGCGATTGGGGTTTTTTATGGTATGTTATCGTACTAAATAAAAAAAGTTATCAGAAACAGGATTGATATATGATGAGTTTACGATTGTGGAGAATGGTCGGTAAAGTGTGGGTTGTGGTGGCGGCGGCGGCCGGAACGATGGAGAGTTCGGCGGCGGAATTGTCGGACGATATGAAGGTGGCGTTGATTACTAAGTTGACGCCGCATATGCTGGCGCAGAGTCATTATCGGCAGACGGCGTTTGATGATAAAATATCGTCGCTGGCGTTTGATGAGTATTTTAAGTTGCTGGACCCGCAGAAAAATTATTTTACGCAGCAGGATTTGACGCAGTTTGAACAGTATCGGTATGCACTGGACGATTTAACGAATAACGGAAACAGTAAATTTGCGTTTGACGTATATAATTTGTATATTCAACGGGTTGGCGAATTTAAGGCTTTTGCCGAGGAAATGTTGAAGAGTCCGCTAAGTTTTACGGATAAAGAGACGCTGGAAACGGATCGCCGGAATGCGCCATATTGTAAGGATATGGACGAATTGAAGGAGTTTTGGCGGAAAAGATTGAAAAATGAGGTGCTGTTCAGTCGCTTGGCAAACCGCATGATGGAGTATGAAAAAACGCATCCGGAAATAAATAATAAGGAGATGTCTGAAGAAGATATCAAGAAAAAGGAAACGACAGAAGAGGTGGAGAAACTTTGGCGACGGTCGCCGGAGGAACAGGTGCTGAGACGGTTGAGAGATGTAAATAATTCGGTCTCGCAGTCGGATCGGACTTCGGTGCTGGGTACGTTTCTTACTGCAATTGCCCGCAGTTACGGGCCGCATTCCGACTATCTGGCTCCGGTGGTGGATGAAAATTTTGATATCAGCATGAAACTTTCGCTGTACGGCATCGGGGCAACACTGACCGCTGATGACGGCTATGTGCGGGTGGTGGAAATTGTGCCGGGGAGTCCGGCGGCCAAGGAGGGTACGCTAAAGGCCGGCGATCGCATCATTGCGGTGGCTCAGGGCGAGGAGGAACCGGTGGATGTGGTGGATATGGCTCTGGATAAGGTGGTGAAACTGGTGCGGGGCGAAGAGGGCAGTAAAGTGGTGCTGACCGTGTTGCCGGGGCGCAGCGGGCGGAATGCACTGCCGGAGTATGTGTCAATTGTGCGCGGCAAGGTGGAGCTGAAAGACAGCGAGGCCAGCGGCAAGGTTTATGAGGTGGATACACCGGATGGCAAGGCTAAACTCGGCGTAATAAAATTAGATAGTTTTTATATGGATTTTGATGAATATCTGGCCGGTAATAAAAATTATAAAAGCTGTACCAGAGATGTAAAAAATATTTTAAAAGACTTCCGCACGGCCGGGGTGCAGGGGGTGGTAATGGATATGCGGTCGAACGGGGGCGGCAGTCTGCCGGAGGCAATCACACTGAGCGGTTTGTTTATTGAAGACGGACCGATTGTGCAGATAAGACGGCAGAATAAGGATATTGTTACGCAGAATGACCCGGATGATGATATTCTGTTTAACGGGCCGCTGGTGGTGCTGACCAGTCGCTTTACCAGTTCGGCGGCGGAGATTTTTTCGGGCGCGATGAAGGATTATCAACGTGGTCTGCTGATGGGGGATTCCCGGACGTATGGTAAAGGTACGGTGTTGGAAGTAACTAAGCTGGAACGTATTCTGCAAACCGTAAAGATGGCGTTCCCGGCAGGGTCATTAAAATATGAGTGTGCGGTTTTTTACCGGGTAAACGGAGACTCGACACAGGCAAAAGGGATTCCGGCGGACATTGTGTTCCCGTCATTCTCAGAACATATGGAGATTGGCGAGGAGTTCAGTAGCAATCACTTGCCGTGGGATTCCATCGCCGCCGCCGAATATAAGGTGTTTGACCCGGATTTTGAGGAGAAAAAATTAAAATTGGCCGCCGCCGCCAGCGACCGTATGGAACATGACGGCAATGTAAAACTCTTGCGGGAACGGGTGGCCAAGGTGGATGAAATCAGGAATCGGGCGGAGATCTCTTTAAATGAGGAGGAACGCTTTGCCGAATATTTGGCCAACGCTGATGCGCCGGAGATGTCTGACGACGGTTTGACTATACCGGAAGGCCGTGATTTATTGTTAAACGAAGCATTGAATGTTTTGACCGATTGGCT
This sequence comes from uncultured Victivallaceae bacterium, assembly GCA_964512385.1. GTDB lineage: Bacteria > Verrucomicrobiota > Lentisphaeria > Victivallales > Victivallaceae > CALXXL01. The sequence continues at coordinate 27,438 of CAZEHZ010000007.1, forward strand.
GGAGCTGGATAAGACGCAAAAGTAGTTGTATTGACGGATAATATTATAACAGCTCTTGACTTTTGGGGCGATTGGTGTTATAATATTACGTTTAAATTTGGAAATAATAAGATGATGTATGTGATTGGAAACGACCTGAAGCAATTAATGGCATTCTTAGCGGGAATTTCGGAGGCGGACTGGTATATGCAGTTGGCACCGGATAAACGATACGTGCTTGATTTGGCGCTGGAGGAGATGGTGTCCAACATCATAAAATACGGTTTTGATGACTCTAAACATCATGATATCCAAATTGAGATTGAGGTTTTGCCGGACGGCGCCGAAGTGGAACTACGGGATGACGGGCATGAGTTTAATCCGTTATGTGAGACCGGTTCCAATATGGATACCTGCCTGGACGAGCGAGTAATCGGCGGCGTAGGAATTCATTTGACAAAAAGTATGAGCCGGCAAATGAAATACCGGCGCGAAAATAATTATAATGTATTGAATATTTTAATATAAAAAGGCAGTGGAGAACCATGGAAATTATTTTACAGGATCGCAATGGATATCGTTACTTAAGTATTGCCGGTCGTCTGGACGCCGCTACCAGTCAGGATGCGGACCAGGAATTGCGTAATAAATTAAACGACTGTACCGCTTTGGTGATAGACTTGAATGACCTCAGCTATATCAGCAGTGCCGGCTTGCGGGTGTTATTGATTGTGGCTAAGCAGATGCAGGGGCGCAGCGGCAAAGTGGTGTTATGTAATTTAACACCAACGGTTCAGGAGGTGTTTGATATCAGCGGTTTTTCGTCAATTTTCAAACTGTGTGCCAATATCGAGGCCGCTGAAACTGCATTGAAATAAGGCCGGAATTAATGTGCGGCATTGCCGGAACGGTAAATTGGCCGCCGGAAACGGCGGCAAAGCAGGTCGGTTTTATGCTGAACCGGCTTGCGCATCGCGGGCCGGACGGGCGTAAGCAGGTGGAACTCGGCCGGGCGATGCTTGGGCATGTGCGGCTGGCAGTTATTGATGTGGAGCATGGCGTTCAGCCGATTCTGAATGAAAATCAACAGATTGCCGTAGTTTGTAATGGCGAAATTTACAACTATGCCGCCTTGCGTGCCGGTTTAATCGCCCGTGGGCATCAATTTAAAACCGCTTCAGACAGTGAAGTGGTTTTGCATTTATATGAGGAAGACCCGCAGAATTTTATGCAGAAACTGCATGGCATGTTTGCGGCGGCGGTGTATGATTCGGCTTGTCAACGGCTGGTGCTGGTGCGGGATCGTGCCGGGCAGAAGCCGTTGTTTTATCATTTAGACGAAAACACCGGGCGGTTGGAGTTTGCCAGCGAATTGTCGGCATGGCAGGCGGATAAATTTCCTTTAAATTCCAATGCTGTGCGGCAATTTTTTGCGTTGCAGTACATTGATGCTCCGCAAACGGTTTATCAAGATGTGTTTGCGGTGCCGCCGGGAACTGCGGCGGTGTTTGATACGGCAAAAAATCAGGTTAAAATTCAGCGGTACTGGCAGATGGATTACGCCGCCAAAAGTACATTGAGTCTGGCCGAATATGCCAAGGAACTGCATGACCGGGTGGAAACGGCGGTGGAAAAACGGCTGATGGCCGAGGTGCCGCTGGGCGGATTTTTGTCCGGCGGGGTGGACTCGGCGATTATAGCGGCGGTGATGTTGAAAAAAAGCGACAGGCCAATCAAGTTTTATTCGATCGGATTTGCGCAGGCGGCTTATGACGAGTCGGACAATATTCGCTCGACGGCGGCATTTTTAGCGGAACGCTTTCCCGGTAAAGTTGAACTGAAACTGCAAAAAATCGATGATTTTCCGTTTGAATTATTGGCGAAAACAGCCGGATTTTATGGTCAGCCGTTTGCCGATGCCTCAATGATGCCGTGTTATTTATTGAGTCAATTTGCCCGGCGGGAGCTTACCGTAACCTTATCCGGCGACGGCGCCGATGAGTTGTTTGGCGGTTATGAACGCTATGTGGCCATGCAGTTGGCGCAGTGCGGGCAGGGGGCGGTTAAGGCGTTAAAATGGGTGCGGAATATTCCGTGTCCGGGTGGTGAACGCTCAAAAATCGGGCGGTTGAAACGCTGGCTGGCCATGGCGGGGCGGCCGGAAAATGAACGGTATTTTTATGTGGCGGCACATGGGTTGCCCAATGCATGTACGGCGTTGTTCGGGGAGCGGTTGCGCAGTGCGGGCGGATTTTCGGCGGCGGAGTTTATTGGGATGCAGAGCGGATTTTCGGCCGCTGATGCGGTGGAGCGTTGCGGCGAATTTGACTTTAATCATTATCTGCCCGGCGATGTGTTGACCAAGGTTGATATTGCGTCGATGCGTAGTGCGCAGGAGGTACGCAGTCCATTTTTAGATACCGATGTTATGGCGTGGGCGACGCAGATGCCGTGGCGGATGAAGCAGGATTGGCAACGGCGGAAAATCGTGCTGGCCGAGGCGTTTAAGCAGGAATTGCCCCAAGCGGTACTGCAACGGAAAAAACGTGGTTTCGGGGTGCCGGTGGCGGAGTTGTTGCGGAAAAACTGGCAGGCCGAGGTAACGGGATTATGGGCGGAAAGTCTGGCAGTGGAGCAGGGGTGGCTGGATAAAGCGGAATTGGATAGAATTTGGCGTAAACATTTGTCCGGCTTGGCCGATTACAGCTATTTATTGCTGTCGGCAGTAGTTTTTGAGCTGTTTTTACGGCGGAGAAATTGCCAAATTAACGATATGGAACTATATTAATAGCATATATTATTTTTAACAGGAGTAGATTTCAATGCAATCCGGCGTCATAATCAGCAATACCCGGCTTCAGGGTGATTACTTTAAGGTAACGTTTTATACTCCCGAAATTTGTGCCACCGCACAACCCGGGCAGTTTGTTCATGTGAAAATCGCCAATATGGAAGAGCATATTTTACGGCGGCCATTCAGCATTTGTAATGTGTCCGGCTCCGGCGAGCTGGAGGTGGTGTATAAGGTGGTGGGGGTTGGAACTGAGGTGTTAAGCAAGTTGCCGGAAGGCACTTTGTGCGATTTGCTCGGCCCGCTGGGTAAGCCGTTTCAAGCGCCGGCGGCGGATGAAGTGCCGGTACTGCTGGGCGGCGGTTACGGGGCGGCGGCCATGTTTATGCTGACTAAAAAATCGGCTCAACCCGGCGTGGTGCTGTTAGGCGCCCGCAGTAAAAACGACTTGTTGCTGATTGACGATTATAAACACTCCGGCTTTGATGTCCGGCTGGCCACTAACGACGGCTCCAGCGGCATAAAAGGCTTGATTACCGAACTTTTACCGCCGTTATTTGCCGATTACGCCGGAAAAAAATTACATTTTTACGCTTGCGGCCCTATGCCGATGCTGTTGGCTTTATGCCGGATTCTGCCGGAAAAAGGCTATCCGGAGGCGGAGGTAAGTTTGGATCACCTGATGTGTTGCGGCGTAGGGGCCTGTTTTGCCTGCGTGGTAAAAATTAAAGCTGACAATCCCGATGGCTTCCGCTATGCAAGAACTTGTTCCGAAGGCCCGGTTTTTGCGGCAAAAGATGTTTATTTAGGAGAATGATTATGGCGGATTTAACCACAAAACTCGGCGCATTAACGCTTAAAAATCCGGTAATGACGGCCTCCGGCACGTTCGGATACGGATTTGAATATAATAAATTTTATGACATCGCCAAATTAGGGGCGGTGGTGGTGAAGGGGATTGCACCGTTCCCCAGCCACGGCAATCCCACTCCGCGGGTGGCGGAAACCGCTTGCGGCATGTTAAATGCGATTGGACTGCAGGGGCCGGGGATAGATAAGTTTTTGCACGGCAAGGAGTACATGCCGTTTTTGCGCACTACTCAAGCCACGGTGATCGTGAATATTTGGGGCAAAAATGTGGCCGATTATCAAGAGGTCGCCCGGCGGTTGGAACAGGATAAGACTGGTATTGCGGCGTTGGAAATCAATATTTCCTGCCCGAATGTAAAGGCCGGCGGTATTGCGTTCGGTACTGACCCGGTGCTGGCTAAAGAGGTGGTTTCGGCGGTGCGGGAGGTTACTACGCTGCCGTTGATTACCAAACTCAGCCCGAATGTCAGCCGCATTGGTGATTTTGCGCAGGCGGTGGTGGCGGCCGGTTCCGACATGATCAGCTTAATCAACACCTTGACCGGTATGGCGATCGATATTAATAAGCGGACGTTTAAAATTGCCAATAAAACCGGCGGCTTAAGCGGGCCGGCGATAAAACCGGTGGCGGTGAGAATGGTTTATGAGGCGGCACAGGCGGTAAATGTGCCGATTATCGGTATGGGCGGCATTGTAAGCGGCGATGACGCCGTGGAGTTTTTGTTGGCCGGCGCCAGTGCCGTGGCGGTGGGAACGGCGATTTTTGCCGATCCGTATGCGCCGTTAAAGGTTATCGACGGCATTAATGCGTATTTGGATAAGCACGGCTTTAACAGTGTTCAGGATATAATTGGTTTGGTAAAATAAGGAAGATATAATAATGGCGGATTTTAGAGCTTTTAATGGTATGCGTCCGGTGGCGGAACGGGCGGCAATGGTGGCGGCGGTGCCGTATGATGTGGTGAACAGTGAGGAAGCGGCAGAGTTGGCGGCGGGTAATCCGTACAGCTTTCTGCATGTTTCCCGGCCGGAAATCGACATGGCTCCGGGCGTGGATTTGCACTCCGACGCCGTATATGAACAGGCCGGCGTCGCTTTCCGCAAATTGATTAAAGAAGTGCCGCTGTTGACCGATGACCAGCCGACGTATTATATTTATCGCTTACAAATGGGCGATCAGGTGCAGATTGGCGTATTCGGGGCGGCCAGTGCGCAGGATTATAAAAATAATATCATTAAAAAACACGAAAAAACCCGTCAGGATAAGGAAGATGACCGCACCCGGCATGTAATGACCTTACATTCGCATACCGGCCCGGCGTTTTTAACTTATCGGGATGTACCGGAAATTGATTTGCTGGTGGCGGCGGCGATGCAACGCCCGGCGGTTTACGATTTTACCGCTCCGGACGGCATTAAACATACGCTGTATTTGACTAATGCCGACGAGTCGGCCAAGCTGACCAAATTATTTTCCGCCGTGCCGTGCATGTATATTGCCGACGGCCACCATCGCAGTGCCGCCGCCGCCCGTACGATGCAGGAGTGTATGCCGAATAACCCAAATCACACGGGCGACGAGGATTATAACTTCTTTCTGGCGGCGGCATTCCCGGCTTCTCAGTTAAAAATTCTGCCCTATAACCGGGCGGTAAAGAGCTTGAACGGCTTGACCGATGCGGAGTTTCTGCATGAAGTGGCCAAAAAGTTTTCGGTGGAAAAAGCGGACGGCAATCCCCAGCCGCAGCGTCCGGCTGAATTCGGAATGTATTTGGGCGGCGTATGGTATCGCTTAACCCCGAAATTTGACGTTAAGGAGTTGGGCGTTATTGAAGAACTGGATGTGTCGATTTTACAGGATAATATTCTGGCGCCGCTGTTGGGTATTTCAGATCCCCGTACCAGTAAGGATATTGATTTTATCGGCGGCATCCGCGGCTTGAAAGAGCTGGAAAAACTGGTGAATAACTGTTCTCATAAAGTGGCGTTTGCCATGTATCCTACTACGGTGGAGCAGTTAATGAATATTGCCGATGCCGGAGAAATTATGCCGCCTAAGTCAACTTGGTTTGAACCTAAATTGCGGGACGGTTTGGTCAGCCATAATTTTTAAAAAAGGTAAGTTATGAAGTTGCTGCATATATTGGGGCTTAAAAAGCAATGCGACGGAGATAAACCAATCCGAAGAATGTTGATTCGGATTGGAATTTTATTGTTTTTGGCCGTGGGCGGCGTGGCGTGTTGTGTGGATAAATTTATCTTTATTCCGCAACACTCCAATATGGTGCCGACCGCCGGAATGGTGTTGATTCCGGTAGCAGACCCCGGTGAAAATGCCAAAATCGCCATAAAATATGTGCCGCCAAAAGACGGAATGCCCACTATTCTATTTTCACACGGGAATGCCGAGGATCTGTTTATTTTGGACTGGCGGATTCGGGAATTTCAGTTAGAAAATTACGGGGTGCTGGTTTATGATTATGAAGGCTATGGCGCCTCCACCGGCAAGCCGTCGGAAGAAAATTGCTACCGGGATGCGGCGGCGGCTTACCAGTATCTGATTGATAAGCTGGATACTAAGCCGGAAGATATTATTATTTACGGCTTTAGTGTCGGTTCCGGCGCCTCGTGCTATTTGGCGGAAAAGTTTCCGGCTCGTGGCTTGGTGCTGGAAGCGCCGTTTAAATCCACGTTTACCGTGGTTTTGCCGTGGTCAATTTGGGGCGATCGCTTCCCGAACATTGAGCGCATCGGCAATATTTCCATGCCGATTTTGATTTTTCACGGTAAAAAAGACCGGGTTATTTCTTATAAACATAGTGTGGAATTGCAGAAACAGGCAAAAAACGGAGTGCTGTTTTTGATTGATAATGCCAACCATAATGATATTCCACCAGTGGCAATGGATTTTTACTGGAAAAAATTAAATGAATTTTGTGCCGATCCGATGGCTTTTACCACTCAAATTCAAACCGAAAACGCCAGTAAATAGGCGGCGTCTTCGGCGGTTAAATTATAACTTTTCAGCACGGCGGCCTCAATTTGCCGCCTTAATTCCGCCGTGGGCGGCTCATTAGCCACCAGCAACGGCAACAGTTTTTTTAATTCCGCCGCCGGAGTCGGCGGGAAGGGGAGCGTTTCCAGTTGACTGCGCAGAACCTTGCGGGTTTGGTATTGCTGTAAAAAAACAAATTGCAAAACCTTGGAATTCAGATATATCATCACCTCCGCCATGCTCCAGCCGGGCAGTTGCGGCAGTAGAATATTGGCACTGTTTAAGGTGAAACGCTGTTGCGTGTCCAGCGCCACAATCGGGCGATTGGCGATAAAACGATAGACCAGTTTTTCCGGGGCAAGATAACGGGAGAGCGGGGCGGTTTGCTGAAATATTTCCGGCTTAAAGTGCAAATAATGCCGGGGCGGGGCAAAGGTAAATTCATTAATTTCACTGCCTCGCCAGACCGGACTCCAACCCTCTGACGGAGTATTGCAAATATATTTGCGATTGTTGCCGGTAACGATTCCCAATGCCCATAACGCCTGATTTTTCAGGGTAATATGGGGCGATTTTAGAATTTTTTGCAATAAAATACGGTTTTCAGCAGAAAAATTTGGATTGATAATTCCATTGTTGGCAATGATGTCTTTATGATTTAAAGCAATCTCCGCACCTTTAATATCATGAATAACGATTTTCGATTCCGGGCGATGATTGACTGCCGAAAGCAATACGGCCGGCGTATATACATGCCGAAAACAGCACCCCAGCAAGTCCAATGATTTTATGGCAAAATTCTGCAATAAATACTGCCGGATGTCTTTATGGCACGCCACATTTAAAAATGACTCCGGCAAAATAAAACGCAATTCACCATTTTCTCTTAATAAGCTCAACGTTTTTACGATAAAACGGGAGAAGGTTTCTTTGCTTTTCAGCATTGGGAAATTCTCTTTATCCCGCCCGTAGTTTGCGCCCCAGGGGGGATTGCTGGCGGCAAAGTCAAACTTATGAATAAATTTATCCATCGGATGGGTTAAAGTGTTTACACAGAATATATTCGGGCAGGTGGTCAAATCCGGGAACTGCCGCAGTAAATTGATTTGCGCCAGTTTTACCGCCAGCGGGTCAATATCAAATCCATAAAGATTTTCCGGCTTAATTTTCAGCTCTAAGGCGGCGGCCAGCAGAAAATGCCCGGCTCCGCAACACGGGTCCAATACGGTTTCTGTCGGGTGCGCCGCCGGTGCGGACAAAATTTGCTGAATCAGATTATATGGAGTATAAAATGCGCCACGCTTCGATTTTTCGCCGGAACGGGATAACGCCTGATACAATTCACCTAAAAATTCCGGCGACTCGTCCGCATAACCGTATTGCGTAATTACCTTGGCCAACTGCGGTGAACTATGATGGCGGAAACGGTCTGCCCACACTAAATAGTGCTGATGCTTATTTACCAGTAACTGCGTGAGCAGATAAAGACTTTCCGCAACCGTTTGCGGCGATGTCTGTAACGGCTTTAAGGCGTTAATCAACTGGCGGAAGCGAGGCTCCGCCGACCGTTTTCCCGGCGAAAATGTAGAACTTCTGCTCTTATTGGCGCATTTGCACAGGCGGTTAATTTCTGCAGAGTTTAACTTGCTGTTCAACTCGGTTACGGTGGCGTAATCAAAACGAAAAGGGGCGTCGGCCGCTTTGGGCAACTGTCCGGTTTTTACCCAGTTGCGGATGGTGGCTGTACTGAGATGTAAAATGTTGGCGGTCTCCACCACCGTTAAGAGTCTGTTCTGTATTTTCATACAGTTAAAGTAATCTAATTAATGAAAAATGCAAATTAATTTGTATGGAGACTCTTTAAAATGGTTGGTGAATCAATAAAAAAACCGCCCGGCAAGCCGGACGGTTCTAAATCAGGTAATATTACTTGATGGCGTTACCGGAAATGTCTACACTGTGCATGTAGAACAGGAACGGGAACGGGATCGGAATATTTTGACTGGTGTGAGTAGATTCCACATCCAAAACTTCAGTAGCACCCTGTTTAGCTGCTTCACGAGTCAAAACCTTGGTAACTTTCGGGATATTAACAGAATCTTCATCAAAGAATGATACTGCACCCATGGATTTTACTGAACCGGTAATCATCGGCCATTTCAGGAAATACAAACCCCAGTTAGAGGCATTAATGTGCGAAACGGTTTGGCCGGACGGCGCTAATTTCATGTTAGACAAATCATCGCCTTTGGCAACTTCCACACTGGCGCAGCCAGAGAACATGCAGGCCGCCGCCGCAATCATGCCGGACAAAATAAGCTTTTTCATAATCATTCACCCTTTCGTTGAATTTTTTGGTTATTCATAATATAAAGTATGTTTGGGATAAAATCCAGTTTTTTTAGCGGAAAAATCGGGAAAATATGCCATGATTTGCCCGATTTTTCCAAAAATTCTAATGTTTCAGGCACATTGCATAGTAAGTACCGTCTTTTACTTCGGTACCTTCAGTAACATGCTCAAAGCCGGGGAACTGGTGATCCCAGTCCTGCAGAGTCTTTAAATAACCAATCTGCGGACCGGATTCCAAACCAAAGTTTTCACCGGACATCAACATTGGAATGCCCGGCGGGTAAGGAATAATACTGGTGGCGCTGATGCGGCCGGCCAATTTATCCACCGGAACCATTTCCACATTACCGGCCACAATTTGCTCATACGCTTCACGCGGAGTACATTCCATCTTCGGCAGTTTGTCGAATGCGGAATTGAGTTTGGCGCCCGGATTTTCCTTTTTCAGATAATCAAACATCATGTCGCCCAAATCATGAACACCTAAGCGGCCGTATTTGTCCGGATAACTTTTCACTAATTCCGGTAGAACATCCTGCAGACAGGTGTTGGCGTCATAATAATGCTTAAACTGTAAAAGTTCGTTAATCAATGTTCCCCACTTGCCTCTGGTAATGCCCATGGAGAACAGGAACATTAACTGGAAGTCGGTGGTTCGGGTCGGTACGATGCCGTGCGAATAGATGTAGCTGGAAACCAACGCCGCCGGAACTCCGGAGGCCAGCATGTTACCGTCATCTCCCATGCCCGGAGTAAGAATGCTTACTTTGATCGGGTCCAGCATCACATAATTTTCGCCAACATTATTAAAGCCGTGCCAAGCGTCGCCGTCTTTCAGCCGCCAGCACTCCTGACGAGTAGTCAAAAGTTCTCTCGGCGCATCGGCAAAATCATAATCGGCACCATGATTGTCGGTTACTTTTTCGGCATTCCACGGCTTAAAGAACCAGTCGCCCTGCTTAGTGTTGTTACGGTAAATTCTGGCCATCGACTGCCGGAAATCCACCGCTTCATCAATGACCTCCTGAATCAGAGACTGTCCGCAACGGGACATCATGGCCGTGGAAATGTCGTTGGAGGCGCAAATCGCATATAGCGGCGACGTGGTGGCATGCATCATATAGGCTTGATTAAAGCGGTTAAAGTCAATCGGCTTGCGGCCGTTGCGCATATGAATGTATGAGGCTTGACTCAACGCATTTAACAACTTATGTGTGGAGTGAGTGGCAAATACCGTTGCCCCGGTATGTTCCGCCGGGTCGCCGCGCATGGCAAAATGGTCGGTATACATGGGGTTGAAGCGGGCGTAGCCGTACCAGGCTTCATCAAAATGAATACGGTCTACCGACTTATCCAGTTCAGCTTCCACCTTAGCCGCATTATAGCATAACCCGTCGTAGGTGCAGTTGGTCACCACGGCATACGTTGGTTCTTTGCTGTCCGGCCGCAGTTTATGCATGGCTTTTACCTTGGCCGCCACGGTTTCTGGCTGTACTTCACTGAACGGAATCGGGCCGATAATTCCGTAACGGTTACGGGTCGGCAACATATAAACCGGTACTGCACCGGACAATATTAACCCTTGTTCAATCGATTTATGGCAGTTACGATCACATAACGCAATGTCATTGGTTTGCAGACAGGCCTGCATGATGGTGCGGTTTGAACCGGATGTGCCTACCACTACACTGTACGAGGCGTCAGCCCCGAAAACCTTGGCGGCAATGCGTTCACTTTCGCCGAAAGCCCCGGAATGGTCCAGCAAAGAACCAATGCTTACCCGTTCGATACCGGTGTCGGTACGGAACAGATTCTGGCCGTAAAAGTCATAGAATTTCTTACCTTCCGGGCTTTTGGTAAAGCCGACGCCGCCTTGATGACCGGGCGCCGCCCACGAATATTCGTGATTGGTTTTATTATATTCCCATACCGCATCCATTAACGGCGGCAGCAGCCGGTTGCGATAACGTTCAATACTGGCGGCAATACGGTCGGCCAAAAATTCCGGACTGTCTTCAAAAATCCACGCAAATTCAGTGGCCATTTCCATAAGTTCCTGACTCAGTTCATGAGCGGTTACGGCACGGTCGGCCAGCAGAAAAACCGGCACGTCGCCTTGACGGACCTTGATGGATTTTAACAGTTTTTCCGCTTTGGATTCGTCGGAGATATTATTCTGCAAATCGCTCGAAACCAGAAAACAGTCTATATCCATATTAGTAGCGGCTATCGGCATGGCTTCACAATAACTGGAGGCCTTTAAGACATTGATATCACGCTCCAGCAAACACTCGGCTAAACGGTCCACCGCACGGGTGAGACTGCCGGAATGCAATACATTATGGTCTTCTACAATTAAAACTTGACGAAAATTGAGTTCATTCAACATAATCCACCACCTTTTCTACTTCCATTTTTGCCCATTTGGTAAATTTCTTTTCGCCCGGAATATACTGCCCGCTGAATGTGAACAGCGCAATCAACGCAATTACCGCAATACCCCACGCCGCCCATTTTTCCCATTTAGTGAAAATTTTGGTGTCGGTCTGGTCTTTATTTTCAGCAATTACAGTGCGGCGGGTGTGGATAAATACCGGGATTCCCAATACCATAAACAGAAACGCCATCAGCAGATAATTTATCCCGGCGGCATAAATCATCCATAACGCATACAAAGTGCCGGCCGCTCCGCAGAACATGGCGAAATGCGGTTTTACCGGCAGGTTTTTCGGGTATTGCCCGGTTAAGCACAGCTTCCACAAATACGCCGTGCAAGCCAGATAAGGCGGCAGAATCATTACCGACGTAATTGACAGCATGGTATTCCAGGCGTTACCGGCAAAATATACCAGCAACATACTGGTCTGCATCAGCAGACTGGTAACCCACAGCGAAATATTCGGGGTGCCGTTACGGTTTTCACGCTTGAAAATCTTCGGGAATGTACCGTCGTTGGCGGCGGCATACGGAATTTGGGCAATCATAATCGTGAACGCCAGCCACGAGGTCAGCAAGGCCACAATTACGCCTAAATTCATTACCCAGCCGCCCCAGTCGCCAACTACATCAGCCAATAACGGCGCAGTAGACGGGTTGGCTAAATTGGCCAGCGTACTCTGATACATACGGCCAAACGGTAAAACCGAAAGCAATACGTAAATGGCTAAACAGCCAAGGAATCCCAATATCGTGGCTTTACCCACGGCGGACTGGCTTTTGGCCTGGCCGGAAATTACTACGGCGCCTTCAATACCGATAAATGCCCATAATGTTACCAGCATGGTGGATTTGATTTGCCCCATCATACTGCCAAGCGGCTTAAGGTGTTCAGTCGGAACCGTTTCCGTGCCAAACATATCGGTGGTGAAAAACGACCAGCGGAACATGACCAGCATAATGATAATGAACAGAATAATCGGCACTAATTTAAAAATCGTACCGATTACGTTCAAAAATGCCGCTTGATGTGCGCCGCGTAAAACCAAAAAGTTCATCGTCCAGATTACGATTGAGCCGCCCAGAATTGACCATACGTTATTGCCGTTGGTAAAAGTGCCGGGGAAAAAGTAGTTGAACGCATCCATTAACAGTACGGCGTAGCCCACGTTGCCAAATACATTACACAGCCAGTAAGACCATGCCATTTGAAAACCGGCAAAACGGCCGAATCCTAAACGGGCATAAGAGTATATTCCCGTTGTGGCGTCCGGCCTGGCATCGGCCAAAGTGCGGAAGGTGTTGGCAATAAAAAACATGCCCACACCGGTGATAACCCAGGCGATCAATACTGCCATTACGGCGGCATCTTGCGCCATGTTTTGCGGTAAACTGAAAATGCCGCCGCCGATCATGGCACTGACAACAATAGCGGCCAATGCGACTACACCAAGTTTTTTTGGTGCGGTGGAATTGCTTTCTGTCATAATAATACCTCCGTTTTTAACAGCCCGGCAAAAGGCTCGAATGTAACTTGAACATTAATACCCTGCAGAAATGGAATTTTCCGGCATAGGGGTTTTCCTCGTTCGTGGGGCAGAGTATGCCCGGCTTGCGGCATGGCTTCCAGCGGCGGGGATGCCGTGGAACTGATCGAGCGGTTATTAGCGCATTTCATCATAATACACTTCTCCTCAAGTTATTACATCTCCGGAAAAAAGTATACAATTTTTCTCTCCCTAAAGAAAAACATATAATTCCCGCCTGAATTCACACGGCTCCTCAACCGCAGAATTTAAAGATGTGTGCAATTTTCCTCTGCAAC
>CAZEHZ010000008.1:0-39331 GCA_964512385.1 uncultured Victivallaceae bacterium
CCTTATTACTGAAGAAAGGTCGAAAAAATGAACAATCATCTTATCTGCAAAAATTGCCGACCGGAAATACACCCTGATTTCACATGGCACGTTTAAGAAATCCTTGACCATGCTTTTATAGATTCAGCTAAATTTAAATTACTGTTTGGAGCAACTCTTATATTGCAAGTTGAAACGATGTTTTCAATTAAAGCTTTATTCCCCTGCCCTATGGCAGTAATAAGCTGTGGCCGATAATCATAACCGTTACAATAAAGCTTTTTATAATCTTCGGCAACAATACTTAAATGTAATATTGAATTTGGCTGGGCATGATTTAAAATTTGTTCATCATTCAGATCAGTAATGCCAAAACGTGACTTTAAGCCCTTAGACCAAAATAATTGATATCGCCCACGAATAAATTTAGTATATTCTAAAAATTTCATTTTTGCCCATAAATCCCCATTTTTCATAAGATTAGCAAGCTGAAACGGAGAAAATCTATCAGTGATACCATTTGAATTTTTAGTATGCCATAGAGTCATTTCGTTTGCCATTTTGGTTAAATAATCTGGAGCGCCCTTAAATGATTTTAAATCCAAAGCATGCTCATTCCCGGACATGTTGTGTTTTGAAAGTGAACTAAGCCAATATTTTAATAAAATATCTTTGATTTTTAAAACATTATCAGAATCAAAATTATCAACAAAAAGCAAAATATATCTGCCGTCTTATCAAGTTCCAAAAACTAAAAACATATCAATTCAGTGAAAATGATTCTATAGCCCCCTGCCCTATGGCGGTGATAAGTTGTGGCCGATAATTGCGGTCATTAGATGACTTGAGCTCAAAAATATGCAAAAAAACGGAATCGCCTTTTACGCCGATTCCGTTCAATATTCAGAACTGATTCTGAAATAAAAATGTCTTACTTGTCCGCCAAGCAAGCTACGCCGGGAAGTTCCTTGCCTTCAAGGAATTCCAACGACGCACCACCACCGGTGGAGATATGAGACATCTTGTCGGCCAAACCAGACTGGTTTACCGCCGCGACACTGTCGCCACCACCAATAATGCTTACGGAGTCGCTGTCGGCCACGGCCTGACATACCGCCATGGTACCGGCGGCAAAGTTCGGCATTTCAAAACAACCCATCGGGCCGTTCCAAACTACGGTCTTGGCTCCGGAAATTTCCGCCGCATACATCTTAATGGTTTCCGGACCGATATCCAAAGCCATATAACCGGACGGAATATCGTTACCGACAATTTGAGTGTTGGCATCGTTATCAAACTTATCCGCTACTTTATTGTCTTCCGGCAACAGGAACTTAACTTTCTTTTCCTTGGCCAAAACCATGGTTTCTTTAGCAGTATCCAGCAATTCATCTTCGCAAAGCGAATTGCCGATATCATGGCCCAATGCCTTTAAGAAGGTGTAAGCCATACCGCCGCCAATCAAAATGGTGTCCACCTTTTCCATCAAGCTGCGCAAAACTTCCAGTTTACCGGAAACTTTAGCACCGCCGATGATCGCTACAAACGGGCGTTTCGGGTTGGCAACCGCTTTGCCTAAATACTGCAATTCCTTGTCCATCAAGAACCCGGCTACGCAGTTGGCTTTGTCCATATAATTAGTAATAACAGCGGTGGAGGCGTGTGCGCGGTGTGCGGTACCAAATGCATCGTTTACATAAACATTGCCCAGCTTGGCAAGTTCTTTGGCAAAGGCGCCCTGCACTTCTTTATCTTCCGGAGTCTTGCATTTCATATCTTCGGCCTTATGATAGCGGGTATTTTCGCATACCATAATTTCGCCGGCCTTTAACGCATTGGCTTCAGCAACTACAGCGTCGCCCACGCAGTCATCCGCAAATTTTACATTCTTGCCCAGCAATTTGGCCAAATAATCGGCTGCCGGTTTTACGCTGAACTCGGCTATGCGTTCGCCTTTCGGCCGACCTAAGTGAGTCAACAACACCAAACTGGCGCCGTTTTCCAAAATATAATTAATGGTGGGGAGCGCAGCACGGATACGGGTATCGTCGGCCACAACGCCGTTTTTCAACGGAACGTTAAAGTCAACACGCATTACTACACGTTTGCCGGTTAAGGCAATGTCTTGTACGGTCTTCTTATTGATATTCATGATAATAATTCTCCTGTAAATTGAAAAAAAGCCCGAAGCACCATAACCGGCCTTCGGGCTGCAATCAGCTAATATTACGCCGGATTAGAGCGAAGCCATGTAGCAGATCAGGTCTACAACCTTATTAGAGTAACCCCATTCGTTGTCATACCAGGAAACAACCTTTACAAAGTTGCCGTTCAAGGCAATACCAGCCTTGGCGTCAAAGATAGAGGTGCGCGGATCGCTGGTGAAGTCAGTGGAAACAACGGCATCTTCGGTGTAACCCAGGATACCCTTTAATTCGTTTTCGCTGGCCTTCTTCATTGCGGCGCAGATTTCTTCATAAGTAGCGGCCTTGTTCAAGCGGCAAGTCAAGTCTACCACGGAAACGTCGGCGGTCGGTACTCGGAAAGACATACCGGTCAACTTGCCGTTCAATTCCGGAATTACTTTACCTACAGCCTTGGCAGCGCCGGTGCTGGACGGAATGATGTTGCCGAGGATACCACGGCCGCCGCGCCAGTCCTTCTTGGACGGGCCGTCTACGGTCTTCTGGGTAGCGGTGGCAGCGTGTACAGTGGTCATTAAACCTTCTACCACGCCGAAGTTGTCATTCAATACCTTGGTAATCGGGGCTAAGCAGTTGGTGGTGCAGGAAGCATTGGATACAATGTTCATGTCCTTGGTCAACTTGCAGTTATTTACGCCCATTACGAACATCGGGGTGTCGTCTTTGCTCGGGGCAGACATTACAACCTTCTTAGCGCCGGCGGCGAGGTGAGCCTGAGCCTTTTCAGCAGTCAGGAACAAACCGGTGGATTCAACCACATAATCAGCACCAACTGCGCCCCAAGCCAACATAGCCGGGTCTTTTTCAGCGGTGATGCGGATCTTCTTACCGTTTACAACCAACTGGCCGTCTTCAACTGCGATAGTGCCGTTGAACATGCCGTGTACAGAATCGTACTTTAACATATAGGCAATGTAATCTACATCCAGCAAGTCGTTGATCGCAACAACTTCAACATCCTTGTGGCTCTGAGCCGCGCGGAACACCAGACGGCCGATACGACCGAAACCATTGATACCGATTTTGATAGTCATTTTTTGTTTTCCTTACATTTTTTTAGGCTTACGCCAGTTTTATTGTAAAAGTCTTAAAAAACCTTTTCTTCTATTCTTTACGGAATTATAATCTACCACACTTTTCCGAAAAAGTCAAAACAAAAATGTGATTTATTCGATAAAATAATATTTAGAAAACGTTTTTTACGGAAAACATCACAATAAAACCGTTTTTTTGGGTTGACAATATTGAAAAATAATAAAACTGGGCTAAATTTTCTATGATAATTAAAAAAATGAAAAGAAAGGATTTTTCAGATGAAATTTAAAGTTAGCCGCGAAAAGCTGCTTAAAGCTCTGCAAAAAGTCAGCAATGCCATTGGTAATCGCAGTACGATGCCGGTATTGGGTAATGTGTTGCTGGAAGGTGAAGGCAATGTGCTGAAATTGACCACAACAGACTTGGATATCCGTATTTCCACTCAAATCGAGGCGGAAATCGATATCGCCGGTTGCACTACAGTGCCGGTGAAAAAGTTCTATGCGCTGGTCAACAAATTCACCGACGAAGATTTGTTTTTTGACTGCAATGAACGTCATCATGCTGAACTGGTGTGCGGAAACAGCAAGTTTAAGTTGTTAGGCTTGCCGACGGACGGGTTCCCGGAATTGCCGGAATTTACCCCGGTGCGCCGGCTTACCTATAAAGAAAACGACTTGCGCCGCATTTTCAGCCAAATCAGCTATGCTGTAAGTCTGGATGACAGCCGCAAGGTTCTGCACGGGGTTTTGTGCAGCTGTAAAGATAATCAGGTGGCGTTTGTGGCCACCGACGGCAAACGGTTGGCGATTGTGGAAAAACTCCCGGAATCCTTTGAAGGAACTGAAGGTGAAGTTATTGTTCCGTTGCGTGCCGCGACTGAACTGAAGCGGTTAATGGATGGCGATGAACTTGTGGCGGTGGAAATCGGCGACAAGTTGGCCGCTTTTATTACCGACTCCATGGTGCTTACCACCAAGTTGATTGAAGGTAACTACCCCAATTATCGCCAGGTGATTCCGACTCGCTTTAACAGCCAAATCACCGTGCCGACCGCAACGTTTTTGGCTAAAATCGAATTGGTTTCGCAGGTATTGGCCGACAATAACAGTTTTGTGGTGTTGAATTTTGCTGATAATCAGCTGAAGATTCAGGCGGCCAGTGCGGAAATCGGTGAAGGTATGGCGATTGTGGATATTGAATATAGTGCCGATGAAGTGGAAGTTTCATTTAATCCGGCATTTTTGGCCGAACCGTTGCGTTCCGCCGCCACCGAAACGGTGCTGGTGAATTTGAATGACGGCTTCAGCCCGGTATCCATTGACGGCGGCGACGGATTTTTGTACGTTATTATGCCGATGCGAAACCGCTAATTGATTGACTATGTTACACGGGGCATAACAATGCCCCTTTTTTTTACCTTACATGATTAAAGAGTTACAGCTGAAAAACTATCGTTCTTATCCGGAATTAAACTTGGAGTTTGAGGCCGGCTGGACGGTTTTTGCCGGTGCTAACGGGGCGGGCAAAACTAATCTGCTGGAAGCAATTTTTTTCATGGTTATGTTGCGCTCGTTCCGCACGGCTCAGCCTAAAGAGATGATTCGGCATAATGAAAATGCGTTCTCTTTGTACGGCCGCATAGAGCGTGGCGTCTGGCAGGAGCGACTGCAACTTTCGTATGCCGGTAACGGCGACCGTTATCTGGAGCGTAATGGCTCGGCGGTGCGCAAAAGCAGTAATTTTATCGGTTTAACCCTCCCGGTGGCGTTTATTCCGGAAGACATTATGCTGATTTCCGGCAGTGGTTCAATCCGGCGGCGATTTGCCGATATGTATTTGTCTTTGCTGGATCCGCAGTATCAGCATTCGCTGTATAATTACAACTCGGCACTGTTACAGCGGAATGCGGCGCTGAAGCGCGGGCAAATCGCCAAGGCCGCCGCCGGAGCGTTTGAACCCATTATGGCGGAACATGCAATTTATATTGAAAAACGCCGCCGGAATTTTGCCGCTTTGCTGGCGGATGAAGTCTGTTTACTGCTGAATAATGAGCCGGAAAACGAGTTTTCGATTGTTTATCGCCCGGATTGCCCGGTGGATTCGATTGCCGAGTACCGCAGTAAATTAGCCGAAGACCGTGCGAAAGATTTGAAACGGGGCTGTACGCAGTCCGGCCCGCAATTAGATGATTTTGTATTCAATCTGCATGGCCAGCCCATGCGGAATTTTGCCTCTATGGGGCAACGGCGAAAGCTGGCGATTTATTTAAAATTGGCGGCTTATACAATTATGCGTAAGCAGATAAAATCCACAAAAACCGGCATTGTGGTACTGGTGGATGATGTTACCGGTGAACTGGATGCCGCTAATAAACAACGCTTTTTTGAGAGTATTAAAACCGCAGACCAGGCTTTTTTTACCTTTACCGAACCACCCGCCGATGCGGTGTTTCAAACCGCCGGGCAGTATAAAATAATTGACTCTAAGGCAATATGTGTAAGGAGATGAGAATAAAATGAAAAGATTAAGAATTGTTGGGCAAACCCCGATTTCCGGTGAAGTCCGCATCAGCGGTAACAAAAACGCCGCTTTGCCGATGATTGCCGCCGCGTTGTTGACCAGTGAACCGGTAATACTGCACAATATGCCGGATATTCTGGATGTGCGCAGTATGCTGAACATTATTGCCGATTTGGGGGCAACGGTGGAGTTTAAAGACAATGTGGCTAAAATTTGCGCTGCGGATATTAACTCGGCCGAATTGAGCAGAGAGTCTTGTTCCAACACCAGAACCAGTATTTTATTTGCGGCGCCGTTGGTGGCACGTTGCGGCGAGGCTCGATTGTATCCGCCGGGCGGCGATGTGATTGGCCGGCGGCGGCTGGACGGTCATTTTTACGGCTTGCGTAAATTAGGTGCTACGGCCAATTACGGCATTCAATATGCATTTGAGGCGCCGAACGGTTTAAGCGGCTGTGAAATGTTTCTGGATGAAGCCAGCGTTACCGCCACTGAACAGATTATGATGGCCGCCGTTACCGCCGACGGGTTGACGATTCTGCGGAATGCCGCCAGCGAACCGCATGTTACCGATTTAGGGAATTTATTGAATGCAATGGGGGCTAAAATTTCCGGCTTGGGCAGTAATACGCTGGAAATTGAGGGAGTAAAGCAACTGCACGGTGTTGAGTATACGATTTGTGCCGACCATATTGAAGCGGGGAGTTTTTTGGCTTTGGCGGCGGCTCGTGGCGGCGAACTTATTGTGCGTGGCACCTCGCCCCGCAACTACTGGATGACTCGACGGGTGTTTGAAAAATTCAACATAAAAATGGAGTTGCGGCCGGACCATATCTACCTGCCGGGCGGCCAGCAACTGCAGGTGGCCAATGACGAAGGCGGGCATATTCCGGTAATTGCCGACGGCCCGTGGCCGCAGTTTCCGTCAGACATGATGAGTTGTTCAATAGTAATGGCCACTCAAGCCCGTGGAACCGTGATGTTTTTTGAAAAAATGTTTGAAAGCCGCATCTACTTTGTGGATCGTCTGATTGCCATGGGAGCCAGTGCGATTGTTTGCGATCCGCACCGGGTGGTAATTAACGGACCGGCAATTTTGCGTGGCACCACCTTATCCAGTCCGGATATCCGGGCCGGAATGGCCTTGCTGATTGCGGCGGTATGTGCGCATGGTGAAAGTACGATTAATTCGTGCGAGGTAATTTACCGTGGATATGAAAAATTAGTAGAAAAACTTAGTGGAATCGGTTGTAATCTTGAAGAAATATAGGAATATTACCGTTTCAGCTTAATGGATTTGTCCGGCAGAGTCAGCAATGACTTTTGTTGGCCGATAATGCAAAACCGGCTATATTGTTGACAATAAAAATGTTAAACTTTAAAAAACGCACAAAGTATGCAAGTTTTTGAGCGTATAACTATGTTTTATGCCGGAAGCGCACCGGCATTAACCTTGCCTAAGCAAAAATCCCCTTTTGCATTATCGACTAAACTAATCGGTAGGGGTTCTAATATCGCAAATCAGTCTAACCATTCAGGTAAAATGCGGCTTAATTGCTGTAATGGCAGGCCTATGATATTTTCTAATTCACCATCGTAACTTTCACACAGCATTGCACCGTGTTCCTGAATACCGTAGCCACCGGCCTTATCTAAAACCGCCACCAACTGCAAATACTCGTTAATCGTCTGCATGGAATAGGGCTTGAATTTTACTTTAGTTACCGCAATAAAACTATATTTTTTATGCAATAAATTATGCTGTAACACCACGGCGGTAAACACATAATGAATCTGGCCGGACAATAAACGCAAAATACGCACGGCATCCGCTAAGTCTTGCGGTTTTCCGATGGTTTTACCGTCCCAAACCACTATAGTGTCTGCCGCTAAAACCACATCGTTTGGGTTCAAGGCGGCAATTTTTTCCGCTTTAATCTCCGCATTCAGCTTTACCAGAGCCGCTTGAGCCGCCGTTGTCATGGGCAAATTCTTAACCGTCTCGGCGATGCCGGGCGCAGAATTAAGCATATCAAGCAAAAGCGCCGCAGAGTCGGCAAATTTTACTTCGCAGACATGCGGCACTTTAATGACAAAATCCGGGCATAGCCGGGCTAAAAGTTCCTTCCGCCGCGGCGATGCCGACCCTAAAATTAAATCATAAGACATCCTGAATTTCCGTAGACAACTGTTCCGCTTCCTGCGCCGCCGCCGCTGATGCCAACGATTTCGTATTATTGCCATCTTTCGGCTTAACCGCCTGAAAACGTAAATCAATCATCATTTTACCGTCAATTCCCAGTACGCTTTTCAGCCCCTCCAGCGTACGAGTTCTAAACTTGGCGGCCACATCGGTCAGCAATATGTCTGAATCCATTAAAAAATTACAAACTAAAACCAACAGATAATTACCGCCAACTTTAAATAACTTCACTTTACGCACTTCAAGGGCGGGAAATTCATTACTGAAAATCTTAACCGTAGCCACCACGGCACTTTCCGCAATAACCACTTTACCGCCCTCGCCGGTCATAGTAAGTGTAGAACAATGCTTTTTTCGGCTAAAAATACCGAACAGCAAATTCAACAACCATAAAAACAGCAAAACCGCCGTTACTGTTGCCGCACCAAACAGGAAGCCTTTCCCGAATGGATCACTGTAAATTTGTTCAAACCACATTTTAATCATACTGTATCTCACTTTGCCGGATTGCAGTGCAAATTATTTTTCTGTATTTTCAACTTCCGGCGGTTCTTCCTCCGCCTTGGTTTCTTCTTCAATTTCCTGAATCGCCACATTAACGGCGGCCACCACTACATTGGTAGTTTCCTCCACCATTTCAATAACGGCATGTTGCACCGCTTCGGCGACTTCATGAACTTTAAAGCCGAAATACATATTTAATTTTATTTCAATAACCACCTTGCCGGGATCGTTTTCGTCTTTTAAAATAGCGATAGCCCGATCCTGCATTTTACGACTGCCCACGATTTCGGCCAAATTGTCCACTAAAGAACTTCCGGCCAAACGACTGACGCCAGGCACGCTTAAGGCGGCACGGCGTACTAAGTTAGACACTACATTGTCATGTAAGCGAATACTGCCCAGTTCCGAATTGCTGCTCGAAACCGGATCTTTTTCTACTTTTGTTTCGTTATTAACCGTTTTCATCATAACCCCCTTCGTTGTTATGGGTTGTTATTTTTGCGGAACAACATCATTTTGGCCAAGTTCCTGAGACATGCGTTCAATGAACCCGGTATCATAATGCCCCGCAATAAAATCCTTATTGGCTAAAATCTGTTGACTGAACGGGATAGTAGTTTTAATACCCTCCACCACAAACTCATCCAACGCGCGCCGGCAACGTTCCAAAGCCTGTTCACGATTGGCGCCTTTAACAATCAACTTACAAATCATACTGTCATAATACGGCGGAATCTTATAGCCGCTGTATACATGCGAATCAATACGCACGCCAATCCCGCCGGACGGAATGAACAACTTAACCGTTCCCGGACACGGCGCAAAGTTTCTGAACGGATCTTCCGCGTTAATTCGGCACTCAATGGCATGACAATTAACCTTAATATCCTTCTGCCGCACCGACAGTTTTTCGCCAGCGGCCACCCGGAGCTGTTCTTTAATGATATCCACGCCGGTAACCTCTTCCGTAACCGGATGTTCTACCTGAACACGGGTATTCATTTCCATAAAATAGAACTCATCTTTATCCGTCAACAGGAACTCAATAGTTCCGGCGCTGGTATATTTAGCCGCCTTAGCCGCCTTAACCGCCGCCGTACCCATGCGTTCCCGCAATTTAGGATTCAAAGACGGCGACGGCGACTCTTCAATTAGCTTTTGCTGACGCCGCTGAATACTACAGTCACGTTCGCCCAAATGTACTACATTGCCGAAATTATCGGCGATAATCTGAAATTCAATGTGGCGTGGATTGACAATAAATTTTTCCATATACAATGCGCCGTCGCCGAAGGCGTTTTCCGCTTCGGTTTTGGCCGAATAATAGCCTTGAATCAGACTGGCATCGGTGTGCGCAATACGCATCCCGCGCCCGCCGCCGCCGGCAGAGGCTTTAATGATGACCGGATAACCTAACGTATGCGCCGTTTTCAATGCATCAGATTCACTTAAAATCAAACCGTCGCTACCCGGAGTAGTCGGTACGCCAGCCCGTTTCATCGTATCACGGGCGGTGTTTTTATCGCCCAAGGCCCGCATCGCTTCCGGCGTCGGCCCGATAAAAGTAATCTTATGCTTCCGGCATGCTTCGGCAAAGTACGCATTTTCGGCCAAAAACCCATAACCGGGGTGAATCGCATCTACATCGCAAATCGCCGCAACACTTAGAATACGGTCAATCAACAGATAGCTGGCGTTTGGTGCGGCGGGGCCGATACAAATAGCGGTATCGGCATTACGCACATGTAAACTATCAGCATCCGCCTGCGAATAAACCGCCACGGTTTTTATGCCCATCTCCTTACAGGCGCGAATAATACGCAAAGCAATCTCGCCACGGTTGGCAATCAATACCTTATTGAACATTGGAAATCCTTTCGGGTTATTCAATCACAAACAACGGCTGACCATATTCAACCGCAGTACCATCAGAAACCAAAATATCTTTAATGGTGCCGGTGGTTTCCGCTTTAACTTCGTTCATAACTTTCATCGCTTCGATAATGCAGACTACGGAGTCAGGAGTAACCTTGTCGCCCACTTTGGAGAACGGCACTGCATCCGGGCTTGGTGAACGGTAAAAAGTACCGACCAAAGGTGAATCAATGGTCTTCGCAGCCGCCGCCGGAGCTTCTGCCGCCGCCGGAACTGCCGCCGGAGCCGGAGCCGCCACTGGAATCGCCGCCGGAGCCGCCATAGTTACAGCGGGCTGTACAAACTTCTGCGAGCCGCGCTTTAAGCACAAATTATAACCTTCTGCTTCGATTTTAAATTCAGTCAAATCATTTTTGGACATCAATTCCACAATCGTCTTGATTTCATCAACATTCATTATAGACTTCCTTCCCTGTGTAATAAACTTCTTCTTCAATAGCTTTATTTTTGTTTCAAATATTCATACAAGCCCCGTAATGCCAGCAAATAGCTCTGTGTTTTGAATCCGGCCACAATGCCAATGCATCCGGCGGCGGTAATAGAGTGCTGACGATACGGTTCCCGACTGGTGATATTACTTAAATGCACTTCTACGGCAGGCAACGCCGCCCCCCGTAATGCATCCAGCAACGCCACACTGGTATGGGTCAACCCGCCGGGATTTATAACGATCCCGGCCAAATTATTTTCGGCGGCCAGCCAAATGCGGTCAATAAGACTGCCTTCGCAGTTGGACTGAAAAAACTCCAGTTCAATCTGCAGTTCAGCGGCCAGGTTTTGGAGCTCATCTTGTATATCGTTCCAGCTCTTTTCACCATATATCCCAACCTCGCGCCGGCCGAGCGCCTGAAGGTTTGGTCCGTTTATAATTAAAATTTTCATATTTCTAATATAATTCTGCTTTTAAAAAAAAGCAAAGCAAGTTTTGTTATTTGTTAATTTTTAGCTGGTAATTCATTGATTTTTAGTGTTGGAGCCGGTAATAACGACAAAATTTTGGCGTCGTCCAGTTCCACATTGCCCACATTTTCTCCGGCAACACTGCCCGTTTTCGGTGTTTGAGACCCGGCCGAGTACAGCCAGACACCCAATAAAATCCCGGCAAGTGCCAG
Organism: uncultured Victivallaceae bacterium; assembly: GCA_964512385.1. GTDB lineage: Bacteria > Verrucomicrobiota > Lentisphaeria > Victivallales > Victivallaceae > CALXXL01. Next base: position 11,496 of record CAZEHZ010000008.1, read on the forward strand.
ACCGCCAACCCCGATCAGAATACGCAACAGCCAGCGTTTTATCTGTTTTTCGTTCTCGTCGGAATATTCGGTATCCAGTTCCACTCTTTCCACTAAAGCATCCGGAATCTCATAACTGAGCATTTTACGCAACTCCGCACACATCATCTCCTGCGATTCAATATCAATATGATAAAGTGCGCCTAATTTGCGAATATAAGCAATAACATAAACCGCCGGCGGCATTTTGCGCATATCATCACTTTCTAAAGAGACCAAATATCTTATGGCAATGCGTGATTCCTCTTCCACCTGCCGTAAATCCAACTTTAAATCATCACGCACACTTTTCAGATAAGCCCCGGTAGAGATATTTTCCGTTTTAGGATTGGCCGTATAATCCGGCGGCACTAACTTTTTAATATTAAATACCGTTGTCTTGACCGGGCGTTTGATTTCCACCTTAGGCGGCTCGCCCGGCGGAGTCGAATTTTCATCATCTGCAGAAATATTTTTCACCTCCTCCGCCGGAGTCTTTTCCGGTTCAAAAGGCTTACTTATACCCATATTAATCATGCCCTCATTCGCCAACAGACTTCCGGCGGCATGGTTGGCCTCTTCCCGCTTACGGCGTTCCGCCTCTAACTCGGCCAACGACGGCAAGTCGTCGACCTCCGCCTCAACCTTTGCCGCCGATTGCTTTTCATTTTGGTTGCCGCCTTCATCGGCCAGCTGTTCCGCCATAGCTAAAGCGGCATTGGTGGCATTATGTCCGCCGCCGGCAGAATGAGCCGGCTTAGCAGTAAGCGGAGTAGAAAAATCAAGAGGCAGTGCCGCCTGAATATCCTGTTCAGTATTTTTTTGCATATCGTCCATCAGCAACTCCGATTTTTATCTTAAATATTTAATAATTACCATTTTCCAAACCGTCAAACACTAAAACTTCACGCGGTTTACCGCCTTGTTGATCCGGTCCGATCATGCCGCGTTCCTCAAACAAATCCATTAAATCGGCGGCTCGATTGTACCCGATTTTCAAACGGCGCTGTAAGGCGCTGGTGCTGGCTTTGCGGTCAACTAAAATAACCTCCAGCGCTCTGGCCACCAAGTCATCGTCGCCGGGTTGTAAATACTTTTTCACCAACGGCCCGGCATTAGACACTGTAATCTTGCGGAAATCCCGGCCGGAGGATGGGTTTTCTTCCTCGCCGCTGTCTGTTTCATCGGCGGCTTCCGGGTCCGACATAACGTCGGAATTAAAATCCGGCCGGGCTTGTCTGGAGATGAAACTTACCACATTGGTAATATCCTCTTCCGGCACAATCGCCCCTTGAATACGTTCCATTTCCGCCCCGCCTTTCAAGAACAGCATATCGCCCCGCCCCAACAATGTTTCGGCGCCGTTGCGATCCAGAATCACCCGGCTGTCCATATAGCTGGACACGGCAAAACTGATTCGAGTGGGCAAATTGGCCTTAATCAAGCCGGTAATAACATCGCGGCGCGGGCTTTGAGTTGCCACCACAATATGGATGCCGGCGGCACGGCCTTTAGCGGCAATGCGGTTAATACTGGTTTCAATTTCGCCCTTGGCCTCAGTCATCATCAAGTCGGCCAATTCGTCCAGAATAATAATCAGATACGGCATTTTGGTGCCGCCCGCCCGATTTCCGGCCACTAAATTATTATACTCTTTTAAAGTTTTAACCCGCACATCGGCCAGCTGGCGATAACGTTTTTCCATTTCCATAACCGCCCAGCGCAATGCCAGCGGAACTTTTTCGGCATCATTAATCACCGGAGTAATAAGTTGCGGCAACGTTTGATACGGAGCGTGTTCCACTACTTTAGGGTCTACTAAAATTAAGCGTAAATCATCCAGATTAAACCGCATTAACAAGCTGAGAATCAAGGTGTTCATACACACGCTCTTCCCGCTGCCGGTTGTGCCGGCAATCAACAAATGCGGAGCTTTGGCCAAATCCATAACCACCGGTTCGCCGGAGACATTTTTGCCCAGCACCACCGGGATATCGTAAGAACTTTTCCGCCAGGCGTCGGTACGCATAATTTCGCTGGCATAGACCGCCATCGAGGTCTGATTCGGAATTTCGACCCCCACGGCGTCCCGACCGGGAATCGGGGCTAAAATGCGGATACTTTTCACCCGCAGATTCATCTTGATATTATTCTCTAATTTAGAGATTTTATTTACGTCCACCCCTGGCGCCAGCGAGATATCGTATCTGGTAACTCTGGGGCCGGAGATATGACCATCCACCTGACCGTCAATTTTAAAACTGTCCAGTACGTCCTGAAGCACCGCTTTGTTGCGTTTTATCATCTCTTCGGACTCTCCGGCTTCGGTAACGCCGTCGCTAAGCAGACTAACCGGGGGTAAATCATAATAGCCGTTATTGCTTGGATTCAGCGACTCGCCGCGGCGGGTAATCGCTACATTAGGAATCGGCGGTTCAAACACCGTTGGTTCGCTTTCATCCAAAGCCACGTGCTTGGTTACCTGCGGCTGTATCTTCACTTGAGGTTGCACTTGTGGCTGTACCTGCACCTGCGGCTGTACCTGCGGCTGTGCCTGTGCTTGTGTCTGCATCTGCGGTTGCACTTGCGGCTGTACCTGTACTTGCGGCATGGCGTTTACGCTGAACGAGATTGTTTGCGGCGCAACCGTAATTTGCGGAGTGGCGGCAACATTGCTTGGCGTCCGGGTTATCATTTCCGCAACCGGTAAAACTGACGGCACGGGATTATCCGGCGGCAGTTCGGGTTCCGGTTCCTCAACAGCCGGCGGATTATTCTCAACGGCAGATGCGGCAACCGTATTATTATCATATACCGGCACTTCCGGCGGCATAATGACCTGTGGTTGCGGTTCGGCTTTTTTAGCTACCTCCGCCACCGGAGTACCGGTGTTCAAAATTGAAGTCAACGGCTCGTTGGCGGCAGTTACCCGCCATGGGCGTTTAGCGGCATCCGGCACCATTTCCGGTTCACCGGTAATCGGTAAATCCGAAGGTTCGGCATAGTTGACCTCTGCCGCCACGTCCGGGTTTTCATTTTTACGGCGTTCCCGCCGGAAGCGGCCAAACAGCGACCAGCGTTTCAATCCGGTGCCGACCGGTTCCTCCAGTGCTTCCGGGCGCAGTTCATCCGGTGGAATATCGTTTAATTCGGCGGCGTCATCATCCTCTTCCGCCGTCATCTCTTCCGATTCGGCTTCACGTCGTTTGGCGGCGGAGTTTTCCAGCACATATTCGCCGACATCCCGCCAGTCGGCTAAAATCATCAGAATAATTCCGGCCACGCCGAACACCCAGGCGGTGATAATCGTCCCCACCTGCCCGATTAGACAGCGCAACACCCCTGCCCCGGCCATGCCGGTAGCCGGACCGGCCAGCCATTGCCCCAGCACACCTCCGGAAAGTCCGGCATCCGGAATATCGACCCGCCCCAACCCCAATGCGGCGGTTTGAGTGCTGAAATAACCGGGATTCAACGCAAACAGCAACATTCCGGCCATTAAAAACAGCGCAACGCCGGTAAAAAACCATTTCCGTGGATACTTGCGTGGAAAAACAGACCGCACCGCACCGATCATCAACACCAGCAAAACCGGATACGTGGCAATTCCAAACCAGTAAAAGCAGAATCGGCTGACCTGCGCCCCGATCAATCCGATGGCATTCCGGACCGGCCAGTCACTGCCGCCCTCCACCACCGCCAAATCCGCCGGGTTGTAGGTTACCACCGCCAGAGCCAGTAATAAAACCAGCAAAGCAAATACGATATGCCGCAAATGAACCGCATATCCGTTATTATTGTCTCTCATATAAAAAAGTCCCATTTTCCAATACATTTACATTCCACACCTAAAAGTGTCAGACTTAGTAATATAACGTTTCACTTTTTATTTGCAACAATATTATAAAAAAATTTGCAAAATTCCCTCTCCGGTTTTAGATTAAAAAGACGGTATATTTTGTTTTAGAAGGGATTTTTATTATTATGACAAAAAGATACATGGCGTTTCGCCGTTATTTGGCTAACGGATTATGGCGTAATTCAACTTATGAATTATCGTGGGTTCAACGTCTCGGAGTGCACTTTCTGCGGTTGCTGATGATGCTGTGCACCACTTTAAAATCGAATCGATGTCATCTCTGGGCGTCGGCGCTGACCTATTATTCTATATTTACTTTAGTGCCGGTAATTGCGCTGGGCATCGGCATTGCCAAAGGTTTTGGGCTGGACGAACATTTAAAGGATTACTTAAACAAGCAATTCGCCAATAATCCGCAAATGCTGGATTACATTTAAAACTTTGCGGAAAAGGCTCTGGAGCACACCAAATTCGGCATCGTAGCCGGAATCGGCGTATTCATGTTGTTGTTTGCGGTAATAAAGATGCTTAGCAACATAGAAAGCGCCTTTAATTTTATTTGGGGCATTCACAATCAGCGGCCGTTGCTGTTGAAAGCGAGTTATTATTTGTCGGTATTATTGATTTGCCCGGTGTTTCTGATTGCGGCCGGCAGTGCCACGGCCATGATGAATAACGCATTAGCGGCACTGGGGGCGCATTATGTGCTGTATCCGTTCACAATTATCGGCATGAAGTTCATTCCGTTTGTGATGGTATGGATAATTTTTACGTTAATTTATAAGATGCTGCCGCACACCAAGGTACAGCTAAAAGCGGCGATAGTCGGGGCGGTGGTGGCCGGAACGTTGTATCAATTTCTGCAAATCGGATTTTTTGCTTTACAGATTGCGTTATCGCAATATAATGCGATATACGGCAGTTTTTCGGCGTTGCCGTTGTTTTTAATCTATCTGCAACTGTCTTGGATTATTCTGTTGTTCGGCACACAAATTTCATTCATCTGTCAAAACTTTCATAATATTGATGTTGCCCCGCACGGCACCAAACTTACGCCGTACTTCCGGCGTAAGCTCTACTTGGCGGTCAGCTCTGCCGTGGTACAGCGTTATATAGATTTGCGGCCGCCGCTTACTGATGCGGAGATTGCCGGAATGTTTAAACTGCCGCCCCGGGTGGCAAATAAGATATTAGACAATTTGTGCATCGCCAAAATTTTGATTCCGGCCCCCAGTTTAACTGCTCCGACCGAGGTACACTATTTGCCATTACTGCCGCCGGAACAGATGACGGTATATAATGTTTTGCGCCGCTGCGACAACATTGGCCGGGGCTTGCCGCCGATATTGTCGGATGAATTGAGCAACAAAATCGACAAACTGTTGTCTGATTATTATAGTGAAACAGTCAATTCGCATTACAACATCAAACTGCAGGATATAAGGTAACGCATTATGGCGGACTACACATATAAAGATTTGTCGGTAGGAACTGGCACCGGGTTGGAGCGTTTGGTGCTGGAAAACGGCGGCACCTCCTATAACATAAAGGTGTATGATGAAGGCGAACTGCATGTGGTGGACGGCACGGCGTCAGGAACCGTAATCTCCGGCGGATGTCAAGTAATTTACGCTCAAGGCGTCGCCAAAGACACCCAAATTCAGTCCGGTGGCCGTCAGCAGGTCTTTTACGGCGGCCATGCCGAAAATACGGTGATAGAGAACAACGCCACGCAGTGGGTAAACTCCTCTACGGCCGACAACAGCATAGTGCAGTCCAAGGGCATGCAGCATGTCTCAAAAGGCTCGATAGTGCGGGAGACCAAAATTGAGTCCGGCGGCACCATGCGGCTGTATAAATCGACGGCGGAAGATCTCACCGTGGCCGCCGGCGGGCAGTTGATAATTTACGACGGAGCGGTAATCAGCGGGAGTTTGTCCACCGCCGGCACGGTTCGGCTGGTATCCGGGCAGGCCGACTTGTCCCACGCTGATATCAGCGTGAATCTGGACCATGCCGCCCCCAAAAACACATATATGTTCAATAATCTGCAAAATCTGCAAATTACCGGCTTAACTTTGCAAATCAATCAGGTTCCGACGGTATCTGAACTGAAAATTGCCGAAAAGATTCCGTCCAATCTGCAAATCACCCTGAACGGCCAAAAGTTTACCGACCTTGCCGCCGCCCGGTTGCGCTGGAAAAATCATACCTTAAGTTTTAAAGTGGAAAACGCTGAATTGTCTTTACGTTGTGAAGCCGGTCAAGACGGTTATAAAGGAAAATTTACTTTAAACGGCGCCGAAAACGCCGTAGCATTAAGAGGCAATACCATATATATTTACAACGGTGAAGTACCGCAGCAGCTTTTGTTGCCCGCCGGAGCCGAACTGGTGGATATAAAAGATGTGAATAATGACGGATTGGCCGATATTATCCTGTTGAATCAAGGCCGGACAACCATACTTTACTCCGATGGCAACAATGGTTTTATTACGGCTCCGGCCGAAAATACAAGCAGCGACTGGTTGCCTTTAACTCAAGGCTTTACCAATGATTTTATCCTCGCTTCCCCGCAGTTTGCCACCGTTAATTTAGACGACTGGTCGCCGCTGATTGATGGCTTAGATACAATTATAACGATTAAAAAATAGAAAAACTTAAACTTCTTTAAAAAAGTTACTTCCTACGTTTGACAAACCAAAAAAGTGTACTACTGTAATGACAAATTAATTCTTATTAATCAACGTTATTGGGAAGTGCATTATAATGAGTATGTGGGTAAAAATGTTGCCGCCGTCGCCGGTTATGGCTCCGGTGCCGGTGGATATGCGGATAAGTTATCAGAGTCCGGATTGCGGATTAACGGTAAAAAGTTATGTGGAGTACAACGGTGAACGGCGGGAAATTTATTCCGCCGCACCGGAACTCGGCGTCAATAATTGGCAGTCCGCCCAGTTTAAGTTTGACGGTTCTAAACAACCCGGCTTGAATCATTTTACCTTTGAAGTTACCGATGCAAACGGCAAAGTGGTGGAATCCTGCCATGAAACGCTGGAAGTTTTTGCCGGTGCCACCCGCTCGCCCGGCTTGATCGACGGCGCCTGGTGCGGAATGTATCACTGGAGTGAAGCGGAAGGCCGTTTATGGAATAAGGAATTAAAGCAGTTTACCGCCGAAGATTGGCAGAATTTAGTCCGCGATATGCACAAGTTGGGGATGCATGTAATTATTCTGCAGGAGTTGTTCCGTAATGAACAATACTACGGCAAACATGATATGGAGCAGACCGGATATTTCGGTAAAGCATTTTATCCCTCGGCACTGTACCCCGGCCGGATGGACATTGCCTGCAATGACCCGGTGGAAGCAATTATGGCGGCGGCGGATGACTTGGGCATGGCGGTACTGCCCGGCGTGGGCATGTATGCCTGGTTTGACTTTACCCCCGGCTCGCTGGAGTGGCATAAAAAAGTGGCTAAGGAGATTTTTGACCGTTACGGCCATCATAAGTCGTTCTTCGGCTGGTATATTTCGGAAGAAGTTTTTGGTGAATTGAAGTACGGGCCGGGCAATGCCGACACGGAAAAATACATTGTGGACTTTTTTCATGAATTCCGTGAATTTAAAAACACCATGAATCCGGCTCTGCCGGTAATGCTGGCGCCGAACTGCTTCTATGTAAACCGTACAGAGGAAACTTGGCGTAAACTGGCACGGGAACTGGATATTATTTGCCCGTTTGCCTTCCACCGCATGAACCCGGATGACTTAAGCTGTGCCGAGGTTATTGCCTTATTCCAGAATATTGTCGACGAAAACGGTGCGCATTTATGGCTGGATTTGGAGGTGTTTAATTTTACTGATGATATGGCGTTGTACCCGCGTGAAGTGGAAAGCATTGTAAACGAGTTGCTGACATTTGAGAATTTTGAAAAGATTCTCTGCTATCAGTATCCGGGCTTGTTTAACGCCCCAGGCACCCGGCTCACACCGGGTGGACCGCAAACGGTAGAACATTTCAAGCGTTATTTTGAATATTATCAAAAACACCTTGCCGAACTGCGCAAGCAGAAGTAGTCCGCACTAAACCGCATTCCGGAGTTGATTCCGGATGCGGTTTTTTATTCAGTAAAAATCGAATGGAGAACAGTTTATGAGATTTTTTCCACATTGGCGAACCGCCGTATTCAGCAGTTTATTGCTGGCCGGCTTAACGGTAAATGCCGAATTTCAAGACACGGCGGAACGTAAATCCGCCCGTCGGGAAACGTTTCTGCAGGGGCGCAGTGTACAGATAGACACTACTTTTCCGTATTATCAGAATCGCTCCGGCGAGAGCATTGCCCACGAAATTCGGGTAAACGGTTTTGATGCGGTGTTTTACATCTTAATGCGGCCGGAACAGATGCGTGAAGATGTTGGCGATGCGCTGAAATCCATGGATATCGGGCTGGGGATAATGACGGCGCCGGCGCAGATAAATTTTTCTCCGGCGGATCTGGACACTATGCTGCCGGCAAACTGGCGTGAATGGCAGGTAAAATTTACCCGTCCGTCCGATCCTTATACTTTTATCGGGCTGGTTTATCCGGAGTATAATGCGTGGTATAAAGATTTTCTGCACAGCGTAATGCGCCGTATGGCGTTTGATGCGTTCACTTTTGCCGAAATTCATTTCCCGATTTATAATGGTCTGGAACAGAATCCGATATATTACGGCGACATCAGCGAAAACTTTCAGAAAGCGTTTTTAGCGGCAACCGGAGCCGAATTTTTTCCGGATTTCACGAATCCGGAGCATCCGAATTTTTATAAAAAACACCCGGAAATTTACCAAAAACTGGTGGAATTTCGGGTAAATGCCGTCAATTCGTTTTATAATGACATTGTAAACGGAAAAAACGGCATGCGGGAACACTACCCGGACATTGTGTTTGCCACTTGGACGCTGGGCAGTGCCGAGCCGGACGCTTTAACCAAACTGCGTGAATGGGAAGGCAATGATGTACCCGGCATGATAAAAGCGGTTCGGCCGGATATCCATTATGTTCAGACCCATGCGCCGGACTGGTGCGACCCGTCCCTGCCGGCGGATTATCCGCTGAAATACGCCGATTTTTTTGCGGCTATCCGCACCGCCGATGCTAAAGTAAAGATTGGTTTGCAGTCTGATTTTGGTTCTCAAGGCCCGATGCGTCGGAATAATGAGTGGGCGGAAAAGTTTTATAAGACCTGTAATGACATGAATATAGACGCCACCACCTATTATGAATTCGGCTTGCGGTCAGAAATTTATGATGCGGCGCCGGAGTTGCGGGATATTTTGGTAAAAGACAAGCAAATCTGGTTGATTTTTGACCAGCGTTTGGCCGGAAATGCACCGGAAATCCTGAAAAATCGCGAGTTAATCGGGCGTTGGCAACAAAAATACAAAATCGTCAATGCGGAATGGGACGGAAATATCGTCAAAATAACCACCGACCGGCAACCCCGTCAGGGTGAAGCGGTAACGCTGGATATCTCCGGCCTGCAGGATGACCCGTCAGTGCGTTTTGCCTGGGCCACCGCCGATCCGAACCGTGGCGGCCAAGGGCAAATAAACACGGTGCCGGAAAACACCGTTGTTACCCTAATGGTGCGTTAGGGATAAAAGAAGAAGCCGATTTTGCATAATCGGCTAAAATAAAAAACTGCCGGCACTCACCATTAGAGTCGGCAGTTTTTTTATATCCCAATCGTATAGTCGATAATGCAAAAGGTGAATTATCAACTATTTATGTAACTTTTTAAATTTAACATTTTAATCGCTGGTTTGGCCTTATCGACGAATTATGCGGTAACTTTTACAATCAAATCTTCCAGAATCATCCGGCTGTCGCCGCCGCCGGACACCATTCTGCGATTAGCCTCCAGCAGAGCTTTATACGCCTGCGCCAGCTTTTTTTCCGGAAAAATCATTGCCGATTCCACCAGTTTGTAAGCCCGGAACGGATGTATTTTCAGCAGCATATTATTCGGGAATTGCGCCTTTAACTCCTCCGGCACATTATAGAAATAATTGCGGCTGACCGTGGTTAAACCAAGTTCATCCATGGCTAAACGAGTATCTAAAATATCCTTAAATCCCCGAATTGCCTGAAAAATCAAACTCAACTCCACATTATTGCCGCCGCCGCGTAAGTTGCGCATTTCCCTGATTGAGATATCGGCCAGTTTTAATGCCGTTACCCGATCGCCTTCCGTTAAAGCTCTGGCAAACTCCCAGCCTAACGCCTCCGGAGTTCTGCTGCAAATATTGCGGCAAACCTGTAAGGTAATCAATTTTTCATCACCCAGATAGGTGGCCAGTTTTTCGATCTCTTTTTGCAACCGGCCGAAATCGGACCCGACCGCCGAAATCAAAAATTCCATTGCATCATCGGCAATCTGTTTTTTTTGTTGTTTGGCCAAAGCGGTAATCCGTTCGGCCTGATTGCGTGAGTAGTCCTTGTCGGCCAGCTCCGCTTTTTTATAAAAGTCGCACACGGCGCCTGGCACATTTTTAAACGCCTTGGCCAAACTGGTGCGTAAATCCAACCCCGGCCCATCAATCACCACGGCAATTTCCGGCGGCAAATCCTGTTTAAAAAAAGCCAAAATCTGTGCCTGTAATCTTGCCATCTCCTTATCCGCCGCCGCATTTAAGGCATCAAAACCGGTAAAATGGCAAAGCCAAATCACCTTTTGCGCACTTAAAAATGGCGGTGTAGCCAAAGCGACAAAGAACTGTCCCACCACCTCCGCCACGCTTAACTGGTCAGAGTCGCCACGGATAATTTCCAAATCTGCGCACGACTCAAAATCCTCGCCGCATAAACTGCTCACATGCTCACGCGCCCGGGATTTTATCGCAAACTCATCGTTGCCGCTGACCAGAAAAAACCTGCTCATATTCTTTAATCCTGATCTTTACGGCCAATAATTTTTTCAATAAAATACGGCGGGCGCTGACGCACGTCATTATAAACCCGGCCAATGTATTCACCCTGTAACCCCATCCCCACCAGCAACATGCCGATAAAGATAAAAGCAATAGCAAATAGCATGAATACGCCGTTCATACCCCAGCTGTCGCCATGCGGCAATGCAAAACGCAGTACAATCATCACCAACGCCAGCAGGAAGCCGAAAAATGCCGAAACCGACCCTAAATAGAACAACATCCGCAGAGGGAAAGTTGTCATACAAGTCAACATATTAAACTGTAAATTGATCAGTTTTAAAAGCGAGTATTTAGAATCTCCCACGGCGCGTTCGGCGTGCGACACCGGAATTTCGCAAGTTTTGCGGGCAAAACTATTGCTTAAAATCGGGATAAACGTTGTAGTTTCCCGGCACTGCAGCATAGCCTCTACAATATGGCGGCGATAAGCCCGCAACATACAGCCGTAATCGCACATATCCACGCCGGTTGCTTTTTGCGCCACTTTGTTCACAATTTTAGATGCATATCGGCGGAACATGGTATCCTTGCGATTCTGACGCACCGTGCCGACCACGTCATTGCCCTCTTTTGCCGCCGCCAGCAGATTCGGAATTTCCTCCGGCGGGTTCTGCAAATCGGCGTCCAGAGTAATAATCAAGTCGCCCCGCACCTGAGAGAATCCGGCCATAATTGCCGAGTGCTGTCCATAGTTGCGGTTCAGAATAATGCTGATTACCTCCTCCGGATTTTCCATGGACGCTTTCTGCATAATTTCGGGCGACGAATCCCGACTGCCGTCGTCAATCAGTAACAGTTCAAATTTGATATTGCATTTCCGGCAAGCCGCCAGAGTGCGGTCAATCAACTCCTGTAAACACCCCTCTTCGTTGTACACGGGCACCACCACGCTCATGGTGGTAATTACATCAACACGTTTAATTTTGTTCATTCTTTATCATTCCCTCATCAAGTATTTTTCTAATATTCTCCGGCTCCAACACCCAAATCCAAATCTTGCGCTTGCCGGACTTCTCCATATGGGCATCCGGCTCTTTCAAGGTTGGAGCATAACGTTCAAAAATCTTATTTTCCGGCACATTGTATTTATCTAAATAACGCATATTTTGTTCAGAAGAGACTAAAATTATCTTACCGTCGGTCTGGCTTAGCTTCTGAATTTCCGCCATCAACTCCTGATACGACTTTTCCACATCGCCCTCTTTAAACGCCTTATCCCGGCGTGGATCGCGTTGTAAAATCAGACGCATCGGCTGTTTAAAATCCCAAAAATACAACATCAAACAGTTTTTATCGTGCGAATACAGCAACACCCGTTCCGGCGGAGTCTCTTTAATCAACTTGGCACTATGCCGTAAAAACGGCTTAAACGTGCGGAACTCATCGCTGGCCGGAATAATCACGGCAAAGACCGACAACATAACCGCGGTAATCACCACCACTAAAGTGGAAATATTTTCCGGCAACTGCAAAAACCCGGCCAACCGTTCATGGCGCAGTTCGTCATAAATCAGAACCGCCAATAACGCCACGCCGATAATCGGCAACGCCACCTTTAACATTAACGGCAACTCAAACCCGATTATCCGCTGACATAATTGAAACAGCAGTACACTCACCAAAGCCAAAGACGCTACCCCGGCCGTAATATAGCGCAACAAATCAGTGGGCTTTTTTAATTTTAATTTGGCAAAAAATTCGGAAAAAAACAACGCCGTAAACCCCATACAGAACGGGGCAATCGGCAAAATATAGTACCAGCGTTTAGACTCCGACGCCGTAAACATAATAAAAATCAACCCGATTGCCAGTAAAACCGACTGCGCATTATAGCTGAGTTTCTTAAACTGCCATATCCCCCAAATTACCGCCAGAATAAAGAACGGGCTCCACGGCAGTAAAACCCGCTGCAGTTCATAACTGTACACATAAAACGGCAAGTCATTATGGTCAAACGCATTAAACGCCCTCACTACATTTTCCCGCCACATTAAGTCTAAAGCCGACAAGCGATCCGGCCACACATAAAACTCATTCATAGGCATATACTCGGCCAACAGCGGAGTAATAAAGAACACGCTTGCCGCCACTATTGCCGCCAGAATATTCCAGATGGATAAATGTTTTTTAATTTCGCCATGCCGCCACACAAACGGCACCACGGCGGCCAGTGGCACCAGCACCGCCGGCAGGCCTTTGAACAACGCCCCGGTAAACAACAGCAGATAAAAGAGCAGATAGTGCCAAAATCCGGCCCGGTCATGGCAATGCACAAACCAGGAGTAGGCTAAAATAATCATGGTCATATTGGCCATATCGGCCTCGGCGCTTCTTGCCCACCACAGGAACCCGAATGAGCTTAACAGCATCCATCCGGCCAACAGTCCGGTCTGGCGGTCAAACAATCGGCGGAAGGTGTAAACCGTAGCCCAGATTGCGGTTACGCCGAACAAAGCCGACGGCAATCGCAACACCCATTCATTAAAGCACCCCAGTATTTTAGCGGCCAGGCAAACCACCCAGTAGCTCATTACCGGTTTATCAAAGTATACCACAAAATTAGTAGCGGGATGAAAGAAGTCATTAGTCAGCAGCATCTCACGAATAATTTCCGCCCAGCGGTCTTCCGAGCCATAAAAACTCCGAGTCCCTAAAAACGCAAATATTCCGATAAATGCGACCACATATAACACCGCTTCGCCGCTGATTTTCCGCCGACGTACCGCCGTCGTGCCGGTATACTGCTGTTCACTCATTAAGCAAGCACCTTCTTAATTGCGTTCACCACATCATCCACATCGGCCAAAGTCATGGCGGGGAAAAGTGGCAAAGAACAGATATGATCGCTGTTAAATTCGGTATTCGGTAACATTCCGGGGCGAAAATTCATCACGTCCCGATAATATTTCTGTAAATGCGCACAGCGGAAATGCAGTCCGGTACCGATGTTTTCCTGTTTTAACGCCGCCATGAACTCATCACGGTTCATTTTGGCGGAAACCACCCGCACAATAAACAGATGCCATGCCGACTTAAAATCGTATCCGGTTGGATCGGCCAACGGTAAAATCTCGTTAATACCCGCCAGTTTTTCCCGATAATACATAGCTAATTCGGTGCGTTTGGCATTAATTTTATCCAACCGCTGTAACTGACTTACGCCGATAGCGGCGCTCATATCGGTAAGATTGTATTTAAAACCCGGTTCGGTTACTTCGGCCTGCGGAGCCCGGCCTTTGTTTTCGCGGTCAAACGCATCCACCACAATGCCGTGGAACTTCCAGCGGCGAAAATCCTTCATCATTTGTTCATCATCCGTCACCACCATACCGCCCTCGCCGGTGGTAATGTTCTTAATGGCGTGGAACGAATAAATTGCGGTGCCGGTAGACCCGACATGACGGCCTTTATAATATGTCCCCATGGCGTGCGCCGCATCTTCCACCACCGGAATATTGCCGGCCACCTGTTTTATCCCGTCAATATCAAACGGCGCCCCGGCGTAATGAACAGGAATAATCAACTTGGTGCGTGGCGTAATGCAGGCTTTAACCGACTCCGGCGTAACCATTAACGTATCCCGATCCACGTCGGCGAAAACCGGAGTTGCACCGCTCATTACAATCATGTTCACCGTAGACACCCACGTTAAAGAGGGCGTAATAACCTCATCACCGGCTTTAAGGCCTAACACCTTGGTCAGTAAATGCATACCGGCGGTGGCGCTGGATAAAGCCACGCCATACTTATTACCGGTAATTTGGCAGACGCGCTCTTCAAACTCCACATTTTTCGGTCCGTTTGTCAACCATCCGGAGTGCATTACATTGGCCACGGCCTGTATATCATCTTCATTTATATCCGGCTTGGTAAACGGTAAAAACTCTTTCCGCATGAGTAAAAAATCCTTAAATTATTACATTATATAAATATTCTACATACAATATCACGATTTCAAAAAAAAGCAATTTGCTGAATAACTTTTTAAAAAATTGATTATCACTATTATAATTTATTCACACACTCCAGCAGCTTCTGTTCCGCCGAGTCCAAACGCTTCAGCAACTCATCATGAATCTTCCGGCAGTGTTCCGGAAAATCCGGATAATCCGCCGTCAACACCTTATAGACCGCTTCCGCATCCCATTCGGCTACATCGCCCACACTGGAAAAGCCGAAATTAGACAAAAAATTCGATACTTTACTGCCGCGTTCCAATCCCTGCGGCACAACATTGACATTACCGGCTAAAATTAATAAGTGTAAACGACTGCTTAAAATAATGTTGCAACTTGCCGCCAGTTGTTGAACTTCGCCCGGCAGAACGCAGTTTGCCACTAAAATCGACCGTTCGGGATGCGTCAACCGGTTTTGCAGTTTTTTCATCAAATTATAATCCGTAATCGGATTCATGGGAATAAACAACACCTGAGTATCCGCATTTTCCAGCAAACGATTCAACAATCCGGCAAAATCCGACTCATTTTGTAACGGGCTTTGCGATGAAATGCAAACGCCGATCCGCTTGGCCGGCCGCACCCTCACCTGCTCCGCCACCAAAGGCGACAACGGTTGCGACGGTAACCGCAAAGCCGGGTCCGCCCCCACCACGGCCTGCTGAAAACCGCAACGTTCCAACTCAACTTTGCTTTGCGGGTCCCGCACCACAACTAAGGCACACTTTTTCAAGGTTTCGGCAATATGTCTGCGAGTAGCGTTTTCCTTGTGTTTCTCCCGTATTTTCACCAAATCTTTACCAATCAGTTTTCCGGCCAGCGTCAAGATTTTGCGCTTATTGCCGTCCCTCATACGGTAAAACGCCGGATTTAAAGTGTTGTTCATGCCGGTGTTCCAGATAATACACGGCAAATTCACGCTGTGGGCGGCGTCTAAATACGCCAAAGCGGTTTCCGGGTAGTCAGACAATCCGGTTGCCCCGCTCCACACCAGTAAATCAAATTGGCTCAACACCTCCGGCAAAGTTTTACCGTCATTGCACGGTTTAAACTTATATAATGGAATAGTGTTTATGTTAAGCAACTTGGCGGTGTTTTCCCGGTCATTGGTGCTTACGGTCAGCTCCGCCTGCGGGAATAACCGCCGAAAAGTTTCGCATACACATTGTAAAATCGCTTCATCGCCGATGTTATCGCACCCGAACGGTACTCCGCAAAGTAAAATTTTCATAATATATTATCCTTGTTGCTATTTTTTTTCCCGCCAAACCCGCCATAAAAACACCGGATTACCAATCACATAACGGCGAAACAGCCGACGTGGTTCACACGCCAGCCGGAACACCCATTCCAATTTTAATTTTCGCATCCATAACGGCGCTCTCGGTATGCGGCCGGATACAAAATCCAATAATCCGCCTACCCCAATTGCCAACTTACACGTTAATTCGGTTTGATGCCGGGCAATAAACTGCTCCTGTTTAGGTACGCCCATCGCCACTAATAAAATATCCGTTTTTGCCGCATTGATTCGGGCGATAACGTCGGCTTCACGCCCTTCAATATAGCCATCCTCCGCCCCCACAATCGTCGCTTTGGGGTGAGCAATAACGGCATTTTTCCGGGCTTCCTCCGCCACACCGGGGCGACCGCCTAACAGATAAAGCCGATAACCGGACTCGCACAGCAACGGGAACATATCAGTTCCGTTTACATTTTCCTGCACCGCAGTATGTTTATACTTTGCCCCTAAATTAACGCCGATGCCATCGGCCCACACATAGTCGGCTTGGGTATTTAAAAAATCTTTATATTCTTGATTTTTATAGGCTTGATTCAAACAGTCGGCATTAACAAAAGCGGCAATTTTACACTTCTCCGCCGGATTCTTTACTGTAGCGGCAATATTTTCCAAAGCCTGTTTCATGGTGCAGGTCGAAAATTTTACGCCTAAAACTTCGGCATACAGCTCATGATTTTTCACTAAACATTCGGCATGTTTCCGCCAGCTGAATTGTTCACTGCGCAGCAACCCTTTCTGCCGTAAATCCGCCCTTAAGTCGTCATTGGTCAAACCTTGTTTTATGGCGGCGGCAATCTCCGGCGGCGAGTTCGGGTCAAACAGCAGTGCCGCCCCCTGCCCGATTTCGCCTAAAGAGGAGTTGTTACTGCACGCACAAACCAGTCCGCAGGCCATCGCCTCCACCAGCGACAAGCCGAACCCTTCAAAAAACGACGGAAACACATACAGCCGGCAATGCTTATACCAGTCATACAACTGTTCAAACTGCACAAATCCGGTAAACACAATACTCGCTTTAACCGGTGAATTTTCGGCGGCGGCATGTATTTGTTCGGCACCGTTCCAGTCGGCTCCGGCCAACACCAATTTGTATTCTCCGGTAATCTCCGGCGGCAAAAGTTCCCAAGCCTTAATCAGATTAATATGATTCTTACCCGGCGACTCTAACCGCGACACATATAATACCACTTTTTCGGCACCGTCATTGCTGTTAAGCGGTAACTTACTGCGGTTAAATCCGTTATAATTAACCACAATTTTTCCGGCGGGAATCTGCCAGAATTTTTTCAAGTCCGCTGCGGTGCTTTCGCTGATGGCGGCCACCATATCGGCTTTATTACGCACAAAATACGGCAGAACTTTTTTAATGTAAAACATGCGGAATTTATCATATTTCACCGGCACATGATATTGAGACAAATCATGAACCACCGCCACCAGATAACTGCCGCACCATGCCACCATCCGCCGGTTGGCCGCCAGCATCAACACCTTGTCATATTTTTTTCCGTGCATAAAGAACGGCAGAATAAAAAGATGATAAACCATGCAGAATAACGGATTGGCGGCCCATTGCGGCAACACAATCTGCTTGTATCGGGCAAACTCCTCCGCCGCATCCGGCTCTACGATTAAAGTTAAATCATGGCCGGCCGCCGCTAATTCGGCCACCACACTGCGGATATAAACCGATATTCCAGATTTGCCATGATCAAACGGCACACAACCGACTAACAGTTTCATTTACACTTACCTTTTATCCATTAACTGTTTATAATTTTCCACCAAATTAACTTCCGCAAACTTTTCCGCCACCAATCGCCGACCGTTGCGGCCTAATTCCAGACATTTGGCCGGATTATCAATCAACTCCTGAATTGCCGCCGCCAGTTTTTCGATATCGCCGGGCGGCACCAGTATACCGTTTTCCCGGTCAATTAAATACTCCCGCACGCCGCCGACGTCAAACGCCACCAGCGGCAAACCGCAAGCCATCGCCTCCGGCCCCACCAAGCCGAACGGCTCCTGCCAACGCCACGGCAACACGGCAAAGGAGGCCCGTTGAATATAGCTTTCCGGATTATTTATCCAGCCGTGAAATTTCACCGCCGGCAGGCCGATTGCTAAACTTTTCAGATACTCCTCATCATTTCCGGCGCCTAAAATATCGGCGGTATAATTGCCGTGCAAAAGTCTGGCGGCTTGTAAAAAAAGGTCTACCCCCTTGCCGCGAATTAACTGCCCGGTAATTACCAGATGCGGCACCACCTGCGGTACGGCAGGCTCCGGCAACGCCACCGCCGGAGGAATTATGACAATTTTTTCGGCCGCAAAACCGTTATCCGTTAACGTTTTTTGCATAAAATGTGATAAAACTACCAGTTTTTCAGATTTTTTAATCGATTGAAATAGCCTTGGAAACTCAAAAAACGTCTGTTTAAAGTCCTGCCACACACCGTTTGCCGGGCGGCGCAGCATGCCGCATACGCCGCAATGCATTCGTTTATAAGGGCGGAAACAATTAGTTCTGACCACCGGCAGATAGCGGCATAAGCGCGGGCAATAATACTCATGGTCATGCACAAACATCACCAATTTATAGCGATTTTGCAAAACTTCGGCAAATTCTGCACTGCGCACTCTATGCACTGTTACCAAGTCAAAATCCACCGTAATTTGCGGAAGTTCATTATATTTCCACAAGCCGTTAAACACGCTTTTAAATTCGGCAAAACCTCTGACTTCGGTGTTATATAATGCATAAACCTCGAACCCGTAACGCTTTAATATTCCGGCGGTCTGATAAATATAGCGTTCAATACCGCCGGCAAAACCGGCGTATTCACAAACAAACAGAATTTTTCCGGCGGAACTCATTTTGCACCTCTATATAAAATTCTTTCAGTTTTTTACCCACTTTTTCCCAGGTATACTCCTGTTCCACCTTTAACGCCGCATTCGCCGCCAGCTCTTTCCGGTATAACGGCAAATTATGATATGCCGCCAACAAAGTGGACAACTCTTTCGGATCAAAAAACAGTCCGGTCTTCTTATCTTCCACCAAATACTGCAACCCGCCGACTTTCGCCGCCAGCACCGGCAAATTAGCACTCCACGCCTCCAGAGCCACAATGCCAAACGGTTCATGCAATGACGGCATAATAAATACATCTGCTTCTTTATAAGCATTTAACAACTCATCGCCATCCGGTTTTAACCCCGGAATCAAGGTCATATATTTACTTACGCCTTTTTGCTCTGCTAAACTTTTTAACTCCTCGGCATACCATTTGGCGGTGATTGGCCCAATCAGAAGCAAATGCACGTTTTCCTGATTTTTACGCAACTCGGCCAACAACCCGATTAACATTTTCTGATTTTTCTGATAGTCGATTCTGGACACATTCAACAGCAATTTGGTCTCTTTACTCAAATTAAGTTTTTGCCGCCAATATGCGCCGCTTGCCTTGCGGAATTTTTCCGGGTCAACGCCGTTGGGGATATGACGCACCAATTTGTCCGGATAACGCTCCTTCAGCACCATTTCTTCATTTGCCCCGACACAAATTATCCCGGTGGCCTGCGCCAACGCATCACGGCGCAACTTAAACAACCGTTCAACTATGCCGCCGTAAGGCAGGGTATGTTTTAAGGGCCGCAACAGCTCTAAACGCTCGTTTTCCGGCACATCGGCGCAACCGCCGTGCAAAGATAATACCAACGGAATTTTTTGCGCCTCCGCCACCCGTGCCGCCAGCTCCGCCAAGCGCCCCAGATTATGCGAATGCAGTAAATCAAAGTTATTCGCTTTCAGATATTTTTCCATTTGCGGCACCAACGGATTACCGCCTTTTTTATCCAACGCCAGACGTTTAGCCGCCGTCAGCGGAAAGTAGGGGTAAAAATAGGGGAAACGCCGAATTTGCACCGTGCCGGCCAATTTTTCCATTGTCTTGCCGCCCAATGCCTGCGTTGCCAAAATTTCGATCTCCACCCCGTTACGGTTCAACTCCCGCACGGAATGCCATACTACGCTTTCGGTACCGCCCCACTCGGCAAAGTTTAAACGGCGAATTATTTGAGCGGTTTTCATGGTTGTTTAAACTCCTTTACTCCGGCTCGGTTACCACGGTAAATCGCATATTTTTGGATAATCCGATAAATTACCCCCGGAAAAAACATCCACGGTTTTAATTTTACGATTTCATAATTGACATCCCGCATACACTCCCGCACAAACTGTTTAAAACAAACCCAAAATGAGCCGTTGCTGCCGAAAATTTGCGCTTCGGCGTAGCCCTCGTTATAAAAACGCTTCCACATTTGCCGATAAGTGTAATTATGCGAATGCTCCACTTTGGCATCCGCCACATAGACAATTTTAAAGCCGAGTTGTTTTAACCGGTATGACCACTCTATATCTTCCGAATACTGCATTTTAGGGTCAAACTTATATTCCATCAGCACCTCCCGACGGGCACCGCTGGTGACTAATGAGAAAAAATGCCGCCAATTTGCCGAATCCCGGCCGTCGCCGAACGCCCGGAAATTATCTTTTTTTACCAGAAACGCCGCATCGTTCCGGCATAATTGATTGCCGAATACCGCTCCCACATTTTTATCCGCCAGAGGGGATATCAGTTTGCCCAAAAAATCATTACTTAAAGGCACGGCATCGGAATTATTAAACACTATAATGTCTCCCGTGGCCAGACTGACCGCCCGGTTCAGGACGCGAGCCGGATTATACGGCAGATTTTCCGGCGGAAAACGCTTTATTTGCGGATACGATTCTATAATCTCCAGCGTGCCGTCGGTAGAAGAGTCATCAAAACTCAAAATTTCAAACTCCACTCCGGTCTGGCTCAACAGCCCGTTTATGGTTCTGCGGATTATTCCGGCATCGTTATGAGACCGCATTATTACGCTTATCATTATTATGCCCGCCCTATTTTATGCAGCAGTTTATGGTTTAATCTCTGCCGTTCCGTTTTACTTAACAGCGTAAAATAACTTAAGACCACATACACCAGCCCCGGTACCACCGCCACCAGCAGCACCTGATAAAACACCCACCAGTCTTTCGGCGTTTTCTGCTGTAAATACCACGCCAGACCACCAACCAAAGCCGCATTGATTAACGGCATTAAGTACACCTTTTTTATAATCTGCCACAGCGACAACTGCACAAATCTTCCGTAAAACGGCAACATTACCAGCAAAGCCAAAAGCACACTGGGGATCAAAGTGCCGTACAATACGCCGGGCAGACCAATCTTTATTACCAATAAAATACTTAAGCTCAAGTTGGCAATGGCCTCGGCCCAGCCTAAAATGCAAAGCAGACGATGCCGACCGGACATCATCATGATTTTTACCCCGAAACTGCGGAACGCTACCTCGAAAAACGCACACAACAACATAATCCGCCCCACCATAATCACCTGTTCAGTAACCTGACCAAACAGTAAAATAGAGACTTCCGGCATCGCCACCAGCAATATGCCCACCGCTCCGGAAATCATCCACGCCGCAAAACGCAGTCCGGTCAGAATTATATTGCGCAACACCTCCAACTCATTATTTTTTATCAATCCGGCGGTGAACGGCGCGACGTTTTCCTGATACTGCGAGGTCATACTCTGCACAATATCCGGCACTCTGGTACCCCATTGATATATCCCCGCCGCATCCAGACCGGAAAAATAACTTAACACCAGACGATCCGTTTTATGAATAAGCAAACTGCCGATGGTATACAGATAGGTGAACAAACTGAAGTCAAATAACTCTTTCAGCGTGGCCCAGTCTTTACACAACCGCAGCTTAAACAACGGTATCTGCTTTTTTATCATGCCGAACATGAACATGTTTAAAGAAAAATTCAAGATAGTGGTAAAACATGTCAACGCCAGCAATGAACCGCCGGATTTAAACAAAGCGTAAATCCCCGTAAGTTCCAGCACTTTACCGGCAATCAACACGTAATTACGCAGATATATATTCTTTAACCCCACCAGAATTTCCGGGAACATTCCGGTAGGAAACGTTACGGCAATCCCCAGACTGAACACCAGCAGTACCTGCCGCAAATATGTAACTTTTTCGGCCGACGCATTTTCCAAATGCGTTAACGGCACAATATATACGGCGGCTAAAACACTGACCAAAACAATCACTAAAGACATTATCCACTGCATGGTAAATACCGCTGATACTATTCTGCTGTAACGATTTACATCTACATTCTGCACGCCTTCCGCCGTACATTTCTGCGCCGCCTTACTGAAGCCGAAGTCCAATACCAGCACATACATGAACACCGTCCACAACAATCCCCAGAATCCGTAAAACTCCTGCCCTAAATACACTATCATCCAACGGGTTACCAAAATACCCTGCAGTATGCGGATAAATACCAATATATAATTGGTTATGGTATTTTTTTGGATCAGTTTGCTGACTTCCACGCTCATCAAATCTCCTTAATCTCAAAAGCGGCCTGTTTCATTAAGGCGAAAAATCCGGCTATATCCTGCGGAATTTCCGGCGGCGGCTGCACGGTAAGGAAACTTGCCTCGGAATCTTTATCATCCGGCGAATAGCCGTGCATGCCCGGAATCCCTTTGCTCCCCATGTCGCACGGCACAATCTGAATGCCCGGATCCATTAAAAATATCTCATCACCATACTGTTTGTCGACAAAATTTACATGATATTTTTCCAGCTCGGCGGCGGTTAGCCAATGCCCCGGCTGACCGTTTACCGCATTCATTAAATCCGCTTTACACGCCGGATTCAAAAACCAGAGCCGCATCATGGTGGAGTCGTAAGCCGCCACATAATCTTTACCAAATTTATACGGGCAGTTTTCCACCGGAGTTTTTAAGTCCGCCGTGCCGCTTAACGGCGTCATACCGTGATCCGAAAACAAACTTAAATTCCAGTCGGTATAATTCTCCTGTGCCGCGGTGAGCAGTTTTTTTACCTCGGAGGCAAAGGCGGTCAACTTCTGCTGTACATAGTCCGGTTCATGCACATGGAAATGAAGCATGCCGTCCAGCCCGGCGGTGTAGATGAACAAAAACTCCATTTCACCATCGTTCAGCAGTTTTACCGCTTCATCAAGATTAGTCTGGTCGCTGTTACGCCAGTTGGATATATGAAATTTAACGCCGCTGTCTTTCAGCATGTCGCACAAGTTTGGCACGTATTTCAGACCGCCGGGAGCAAAAATATCGTCTTTTTCACAATAATCAAACAACGGCAGGCGGCTATACGGCACTTGATAAATGTTAAAATAACCCGTGAACTTAAAAAACTTATTTAAAAATTTACTGACCTTATGCCGAATCCGATGATTGTTAAACAGCTTGGCCGGATGCATGAACCAATGAAAATAACGGAATAACCCGAACGGCGATTTACCGTTTTTATCCAGAAAGAAAAAGCTGAAGTGTTTATGCACCGTGGGCGGTTCTCCGCTTAAAATCGTCGGCACGGCCGTGGAGGAGTACCCCAGTTGAGTTCGCACCTTATAACGATACGGCAACTCTTGACACATGAACCGGTAATGCTGAACAATCTCCCAGCCTAATGCATCACTGAACAGAAATATGCGTACCTTTTTACCCATTTTTTCACCCGTTTCCCAAGACCATTATATAATTTTCCCTGTCTGTAATATATTACCTTCGGAAAAAAAAGCAAATAAATGATAAATATTTTTATATATCATGTATTGAATACCCATGTTTTGATGTTATATTAGGTCAGAAATAATTTGAAAGTGATGACAATCATGGAAAATAAAATAAAAGTACTTGCCGTAGACGATGAGAAATTTAATCTCATATTGCTAAAAGGCTGTCTAAAGGCTGACCAATATGAAATTGTCGGCTGTACCAATGCGGTGGATGCACTGCAGGAGTATAAAAAACAGTATTTTGACGTTTTGCTGCTGGATGTTTTAATGCCAGGTATTGACGGCTTTGAACTGCGGAAACTTATTCGGGGAATCGACAAGGAAAAACCAATTATTTTCCTTACTGCGTTGGTGGACGATGTGAATACCACCATGCTTAATCAGATTTCGTGGGACCCGTATACCTACTATATGAACAAGTCTTACAGCAAAAAACTGCTGAGCAATAAAATCGAACAGGCCGTAGAGGTTTACCGTAGT
This sequence comes from uncultured Victivallaceae bacterium, assembly GCA_964512385.1. Lineage (GTDB taxonomy): Bacteria > Verrucomicrobiota > Lentisphaeria > Victivallales > Victivallaceae > CALXXL01. The sequence goes on from CAZEHZ010000008.1 coordinate 35,802, forward strand.
AAACGCATGATGGAAAGCTACTACAATAAACTGGAAACCGAAATGGACGTGGCCGGGGATTTGCAGAAGCTGCTGCTGCCGGACTGGTGCGTTTTAAATAAGGCGTTTTGCGCTTCATTCATTTATCTGCCCTGTGCCAAGGTTTCCGGCGATATTTATGAACTTTTTCAGATTTACGGCGACAAGTATCTGTTCTTTGTGGGCGATATCGCCGGGCACGGTATGCAGGCCGCATTATATATGGCCGCCGTACAGTCTTTCTTGAAAGTGGCCGCCGCCGGAAAAGACGTAAAACCGCATAATCTGCTTAACCAGCTGAACAGCTTCTTCTGCAATGAACTCGGTTCTGGAACCTATATGACTTGCCTGGTGGCGGTGGTGAATTTTGGCTCCAATCATATCAGCATTCAAAGCGCCGGGCATCCGGGGCTGGTGGGGTGTTCGGCCAATAATGAAAAAGTATGGCAGATCGGCGACCACAATAAAGGCGGAATGCCGATTGGCTGGTTTGCGGAAAATAAGTACACGGAAGATGATACCTCGGACGCCGTGTTTGAAGACGATACCGTCATTATCGGCTGCAGCGACGGGTTAATGGATTTAACCAATAAAGACAATGTTTCGATGTCGGATGATGACCGCAATGAACTTATCGGCATGTTGTCCGTAAGCAGTGATGTGATTACCATCCCGTACCGCATTATGAAGTCTATGGAGCAGATCGGTTTTGACCATAATCCCGACGATGTGTGCGTGGTGGCGTTTAAAAAACAACTCAAAAATGAGAAGTTGATCATAAAACGGATTCCGCCGCAAATTTCCAACGTCAGCAAAACCGCTATCGAATTTTCTAACTTTATACAGGAAAAAACCGGCAATTTGGAGCTGGCGGCTAAAATTGAACTCCTGATTTCTGAATATCTAAACAATGTTATCATTCATGGCATGAACTCTAAGCAAAGCTCAAAAAATATTATTTGTATGAGCTTGATGGTGGATGAACATGATATCGTGCTGCGCGGGCTTGACCGGGGCAAAATTTGGGAGTTTTCACCCAATACCAATGATGTTAATGCCGATGGCGGTTCTTCGGCCGGAAACGCCGCCACCTCCGGCCGCGGTCTGCAAATCATTCGTGATATTACCGACCATGTAACTCATGATACCTATTATGGACTCAATGAAACTGTGTTTTATGTTAAATATTAAATACCAAATAGATGGAAAGTAAATAATAATGAAGAAAACTATTATTGATTATATGATCGAATCATTGGAAGTGTCTGCCGAAGACGCCGCCGAATTGTTTGATATGTATCTGGAAACGTTAGACGAACACTGCGTAAAAATGCAGGCGGCGGTGGATAAGGCGGACTTTGCCGAAATTCGCCTTCTTACTCACTCGCTGACCGGATGTTCCGGCAATGTCGGCGCCGAGTATATTGTGGAAGCGGTACGGGAACTGAACGCCGCCGCCAAAGCCTTGAATAAAGAACAGTGCCAAGCGGCGTTTGCGGAACTTTTAACACGCCGGGATACTCTGCATAACGCATAATTAGAAATTTTAAACATGAAACAACTCACATACAATGGGCAGCCGCAAGCGGAGGAGTTGCTGAAAGATGCACTTAATCAGCTTGGGCTGGATATTGCCGCTCTGCCGATGGCCGAGTGGATTCAGGCCGTGATTTTAGGCGGCGGATACGGCCGGGGCGAAGGCGGCGCAACCGCCGACGGCGCATTGTATAATGATGTGGACTTTTTTGTTATTACCGACCTAAAAGGTAATGATTTGGCTCTTTTACAAAAAGAACTGGCCAAATTCAGCGAGAAATATCAACAGATAATAAAAATTGATGTGGACTTTTTCTGCTTGAGTTTGAATAGCTTACAAGCCACGGCCAAGACGTTGATGATTCAGGAGTTACTGGCCGGGCATGAGGTTATTTATGGTTCTGAATCTGTGCTGAACACCGTGCCGCATTTAGGGTGGCGTGAGTTGCCGTGGAGCGAAGCCGCACGGTTGATGCTGAATCGGGGGACCGGAATTCTGCTGGCGGCGGAAAAACTAAACTCCGGCGCCGTCTTAAATGAGGAGGATTTAACCTTTATCCGCCGCAATCTGCACAAGGCGGCATTAGGTTGCGGCGATGCACTGCTTTTGGTAAAACATAATTATCGCCAAACCGGACATGAGCGCAGTAAGGCTATTTTAAGCGCAAATTATATGCCGCGTTTGGCCGAGGCGTATTTGGCGGCGTTAGAGTTTAAATATACGCCAACGGTATTGCAAAATGAAGATTTAACGGCGTTTCATCAGTCAATTCTGCAATTATGGAACAGCTCGCTGGCCGCAATTTGCTTTACGCTGACCGGCAAACAAAACAACCGGCCGGAAGTTAATGCCGCCAATATTATTGCCGTACCTCAGCAACTACCGCTGAAGCGTAAGATTAAAGATTTTTTACTCTCGATGCGTTATGCCGGAGAACTGCCGCAGTTACGGCCGTTTTGCGTAAATCCACGGTTGAAACTTTTAGTCGGCCTGGCAAAACTGCTGAACGCCGTTCCGCCTGCCGACTCCGCCACATATATAAAGTTATGGCAACGCTTTAATTAAAATCCATTCAACTCTTTAACCGTTCAAGCATCTTTTGCGCCACCAAAACGGCGGAGTGCGGATTTTGCCCGGTTATCAGGTTTTGATCAATCACCACATGGGGCAGCCAAGGCAGAATGGCATTGTAATATGCGCCTAACTCCAGCAAACGGTTTTCCAAACTGAACGGGACGATTTCAGTCATGCCGGCGGCGGACTCTTCGGCATTGGAAAAGGCGGTCAGCTTACGCCGAAAAACTAATGGCCGCCCATCGGCACTGCGGCATGCTCCGCACAAGGCGGCCGCACCATGACAAACTGTGCCAATTAACTTGTTTTCCGCATCAAAACTCCTCAGCAACGCCGCATTGATAAGGTTTGACGCTAAATCCCATAGCGGCCCGTGCCCGCCCGGATAAAACACCGCATCAAAATCCCCGGCACGCACTTGACTCAATTTACACGTGCGGTTTAAAACACTGCAGTGATGACGAACCAGCCGCCGGGTGGATTCACTGGTATGTTCGGTAGCCAAACTCGCCGGGTCAACCGGTATCCGGCCGCCCTCCGGCGAACACAGCACTACCTCCAGACCGGCATCTAAAAAGGCATAAAACGGTGTGGCAAACTCATCCAGCCACAACCCCGTCGGCCGGCCGGATTCTCCGGCGGTACCGTGCGAGGTCATAACCATCAATATCCGCTTGCGCTGATATTTTACCGGCAATTCAGATTTAAATGTACAAAGCAGCATAATCAACCCCTCCTGTTCAAAAAAAAATACATTACTGCATCGGCTGAATACAGATTTTTAACGCAAAACTCCTCCCTTCCAATATATGAGCATTTAAAATCATTTCAAGCCGTTTTTTCAAGATATTTTTACTTTTTTTGCTTTATTCGATTATATATTTCCATATTATACACCAAG
>CAZEHZ010000009.1:0-29796 GCA_964512385.1 uncultured Victivallaceae bacterium
CGCATCTGTGGCGGCATTAACCGCTATTGGTGAAAATCCCAACGCAACAACATAAAGTAATATTTTATTCACAGTAAGCACCAATTTTTTTCAAGTCAAACTTTTAGTTTGTCTTTTATACTCTGCCCGGTCAACACTCCCATTGATTATGTTTTATAATTCTGAGTAATGTCATTATTTCTATATTTATACTAATTTAGTAATATATATCAGTTTTGAAATAATACAAACTATACAACCTGAATTTATTATATAAAAGCACAAATCCGCCGCCATTTCCGGCAGACTAAAAAAACGCTGACGGTAAAGCGTCAGCGTTCAATAGCATACTGTTACTTTTTAAGCCCTAAACAACCGGAACAATTTTGCGGATATTCATTATTATAATACGCCCATGTTAAATATCCACCGGAAAAATTACTTACTCTAAAACCATAATGCTTCAAAATACGTTCCGCAATATAGCCCCGCAAACCAACCCGGCAAAATACAATAATTTCACGCTCTTTCGGCAGTTGATTCATGGAACTGCGCAGTTTACTTAATGGAATATTCACACATCCCGGTATTGTACCGGCGGCATTTTCCGCCGGCTCCCGCACATCCAGAATAAACTTATCCGGGGTTAAGTCCTGATAATACGCCGGAGTCGAGCAACCGTTCAATATATTCACGGCAATCATCCCCAGAAAATTCACCGGGTCTTTGGCCGAGTTATACGGCGGAGCATACGCCAATTCCAACCGGGCTAATTCCATGGCGGTTTTATTGCATTGCATTGCGGTGCCTATTACGTCTATCCGCTTATCCACACCCTTCACGCCCACGATTTGAGCGCCCAAAATTTTACCGTCCAGCGCAAACATCAACTTCATGTGCATTTGACTGCCGCCGGGGTAATACGAGGAGTTTGACCCCGGATGCGTATAAATCTTCTTATATTCAATGCCTAAATTACGCAGTTTCTGTTCCGTCAATCCCACGCTGGCCGCCGTTAAGCGACCGATTTTTATCACACTTGGCGCATAACTGCCATGATATTTTACACTGCATCCGCTGATGTTTTCGGCAATAATTCTCGCTTGTTTTCCAGCCGGACCAGCCAACGGCACGGCGGTTTTACCATGTGAAACCGGATCGACAATTTCCACCGCATCCCCGGCGGCATAAATATAGGCGTCGCTGGTCTGCATTTTTTCGTCCACCCAAATATGCCCGCGATCACCCAACCGCAGCCCGCAAGCCTTGGCCAGTTCTGAATTAGGCCGCACTCCCACGCTCATAATAACCAGATCGGCGGCCAATTTTTCGCCATTATTCAGCACGGCAAATAACTGTTTATCCGTCTTTTCAAAGGCGGTAACTTCGGAATTCAAATACAGTTTTATGTCATTTTTAAGCAACTCTTCCGCCAGCGGCTGCGCCATCTCGCAATCCAGCGACGGCAACACATGCCCAGAGTGTTGAATTACCGCTACCTCCATATTACGTTTCCGCAGATTTTCCGCCACTTCCAGCCCAATAAAACCACCGCCAACCACAATCGCTTTTTTTGCTCCCTGCTCAATCAAGGCGATAATTTTGTCCATATCCGGAATCGTCCACAGCGGATGAATGCGGTCATCATTGCCGCCCGGCAGTGTAACCGGCAACGGACTGGAACCGGTCGCCAGCACCAGATAGTCATAAGACTCCCAGTATTCGCAACCGTCATCCGAGCAGTGAATCTTTACCTTTTTTTCGGCACGGTCAATTTCCACCGCACACTGCTTAGTGCGGATATCCAAATTAAACCAACTGCGCAAGGTGGCGGCCGGCATCACCAACAGCTCGTCCCGGTCAGCAATCACGCCGCCGATATGATACGGCAAGCCGCAATTAGCGTATGACACATATTCACCGCGTTCCAATAAAATAATTTCCGCATTTTCATTTAACCGGCGCAAACGGGCCGCCGCTCCGGCTCCGGCGGCAACGCCGCCAATAATTATAACTTTCATATTACATTCTCCCCGATTGTTCAATGATAATCTGTTGCTCTACAATTATATTAACACCGAAAAACAATATTGCAAGTTAAAAAAAGCCGACAACGCAACATTGTCGGCTTAATACGAAAAATAATTAACAAATCTATTTGTTACAACTCTTTGACGGAAGGAATTTTATTGCGGCATATTCCGGCAAAGCGTGGAAGTCCACGGCGGTAATCTGCGGGAATGCACTCAATTCTTCTTTAGGGAAGCTGTCATTCAAATAGTTATAACGCCCAATCAGCAACGTCCAACTGCCGTCGCCTTTAAACTCCTCGCCGTATTTGGCTAAAGACTTCAGGGGAATAGTAACCACGGTAGACCAACCTTTATCGGTGTCCGACGGCTCTTCGATGGTGCCGTTCACATTACTGGCCACGCTGAAATCGAGCTGTAAATTTTCGTTACCTTCCGCACCCTTGCGGCAACCCACAAACTCATAGCAGGTTTTGTGTTCTTTCGGCGTGGAGTACATTTCCCAGTAATAGTCCTGATTTTCCGGCTTGATAAAAATCTCCACTAAATCGCCAAGTACAAAATGAGCTTCCTGGTCTTTCGTGCCTTTGGCTTTTATCTCTGTATCGGTCAACTGAAAACCCAAGTATAAATTTTCATTATCATACAGCATCTGCATGGTGCAGTCTTCCATTACATTTATACTGTCGCCATATTTGGCCAGCTGTTCCGGGGTAAGGTCTTTATAATAGCTCTTCCAGTTTATCGGGCGGGTCAAATGATATGCCGGAGCATTTTTCCAAGCGGCTTCATCTAATTTACCGTCGGCCCCGGCGGGAGTTGCGGTATAGGCGGCATAAGCAATCCGGCGGCCGGCTTCATTATACTCCGGCAGATTGGACAAATCGCATCCGGCAGCCTTTTTACAGTTACACCCGGCAGTCATGACAAGTGCGGCGGCTCCGGCGGCCAATATAGCGGACATACGATATTTTTTCATCTTAATCTCCAATATTTTCTATTTTTCTGTTTTCTTGTATTATACCATTGCCCGGCGTTATTCGCAAATATGTTTTCAAATTTTTTTAATAAAAACTTGCTAATTTATGAAAAACTGCTAAATTTATGCAACAATTAATATCCAGAGGGTTATATTTATTATGAAAAGTCCATGCGAAAAATGTTCCCGTATTCGAACCGCCGGCGAAAAATATCTGGCCAAGTTGCCATGCTGTAATAAAAACTGCCTGCTTAAACTGTTGCAGGGCGTATTGCTGTTTGGGGCGGTACTGGCTCTGTTTGGCGGCATATTCACGTTTAACGGCTCAATAAAAACCAACGAATACGCTCAGCTGGACCGCATGAAACAAAAATATCAGGCCACGCAGGAGGAAATTCAGAAATATCGCGATCGCAAAAACCCGGAAGAGTGGGTAACGCAACTGATCGAAACTTTTGAAAAAGACGCCGCCGCCCAGAAAGAGGCAATTACCGAATTGGAAAAAATTGCCTCGTTAGCACGGAAACGCCTTACCGCAGAACCGGCGGAATACTATTTAATGTTGTCCGCCTTACTGTTATTCGGCGCATTGGTGGCCAAAAATTACAACAAATTATAAACATCGCGCGTCAGCGTGCTGATAAATTCAGATGCCGTGAGATTAGGTGCATTACGAGTCATAACCACCCAAATCCACGGCACATTGTTTTTATAGATAACTCCGGCGTCATGTTCTAAATTATCCAAAGACCCCGGCTTGGTGGCGGTTTTAACCGACTCCGGCAGATACTTTTTAAAGCGTTGAGTATGCTTCTGCTTAAACAAAGTATCCATCATAATGGCAGACTCCGGCAGCGAACCGGTGGCAATCCTGGTAAACAATTCGGCTAAATCAGCGGCGCAGGTCCAGTTTTGTTTGCCCTGCTTAACTGCCGCCCAGTCCAGCATTTTACGCTCTAAGCGGGTGGCGGTTAATCCCAGTTGGGCGGCCAGAAGATTCACCTTGGCCATGCCGACGTAATCAATCAGAATGTTGGTGGCGGTGTTGTCGCTTAAAATAATCATCATGGTGTTCAAGTCCGCAACCGACATTTTATTTAAGGACAGCACGCCAATCACACTGTCTTGCAATTTTTCATTTTCCGGAATCGCTAATTCGGCCTGCAGGTCAATTTCGCCGCTGGCCGCCTGCCGCATCAGCTCCGCCATTATCAACACTTTTATGGTGCTGGCCGATGGCATGGCGGTTAAACAATTATACGCTATTTCCGGTTCAAGTGCATCCAAACGGCGTAAATATACCGCACATTCGCCGGGAAAAGCGGAAATTTGCCGGGTTATCAACTCTTTCAACATAGTATTTTCCTTAAAATATGTTATCTTTATTTGAACTGTAATAACTTTAACATTATTTTATGTAAAATCAAATTTTAGAAAGGGAAAAAATGGGAACAGGAATGCTTACGGCGTCGGCGGCATTGATTAATGCCACTCCATTGGAGTATCTGGCAATTTTATTTTTCACCGCCGGCACACTGAAATTTTTAGAGTCGCACGTTAAATCACCGGTCTGGAAAAAGTTCTTTAACTATATTCCGGCGGTAGTTTGTTTATATTTGGTTACTATGGTTTTAGGCTCCATAAACCTATGGCCGGACTCCGACGCCTTAAAAACCACCGCCGCCACGGTGCAGACTCAATTACTGCCGCCGATGATTTTTCTGTTGCTTTTACGCTCCGACCTGCGCCAAATTATCAAACTCGGCCCGCGCATGATTGCCGTTTTCGTCATTGCGGCCGGCGGCATGATGCTGGGATTTATTGTGGCGTTTGCCATCTTTAAGACGGCGTTAAATGACCCGGACGCCTGGAAAACCCTGTCGGCGTTATGCGGCAGCTGGATTGGCGGCAGTGTAAATATGGCGGCGATTCAAGGCGCCTTGGATATTCCGGGCAGTGCTATTGGCTATGTGCTGAGCATAGACACTATTTCCTACGCCGTATGGCTGATTTTAATGCTGGTTTTAGTCCCCTGGGCCAAATATTTCAACCGTTGGACCAAGGCGGACAGTTCTGAACTGGAAAAAATTATTGAGCATTTGGAACAAGCCGACCAGCAACAACGTAAAAACATTACTTTTGCCGACATTATTTTTCTGTTTTCCATCGCAGTTGCGGCCTCGGCGATAAGTTTTTATGCGGCCGATCTGACGGCGGCGTTTTTTGAACGTCATGTCAATATTCAACTCCTGTCCACCCTGCAAAAATCCTCGCTGTGGGTTGTACTTTACGCCACCGTTTTCGGGGTTTTGGGCGGCATGACTAAATTGGGTAAACTGCCGGGCAGTCTGGAGTTAGGCAACACTATGCTGTATTTGTTCATTGCCGTAATCGGCTCCAGAGTCAATTTACAGGAACTGGATATGCGGAATATGGCGATTTACCTGTTGCTGGGTATCGTGGTTCTGCTGGTGCATTTCGGGGTATTGTCTTTAGCGGCCAAAATATTTAAATTTGATGCCTTCAGTTGTCAAACCGCGTCGCTGGCCAATATTGGCGGAGTAGCGTCTGCCACGGTTATTTCCGGGGCATATTCGGCATCGTTAGTTCCAATCGGGGTACTTATGGCCTCGCTCGGTACGATTATGGGGACCGGATGCGGACTGATTGTGGCAAAAATTATTGAAAACATTTAGTCGATTATGCTAAAGGTGATTTTTGTTGCAATCCGCAAAAATATACGGCAAAAAGCACCTTTTGCATGAGCAACTAATTCTGCAAATCCAGAGAAAGTAAAACTTCGTCCGACTCCAAATTAAGCACTTGAAGCCGGGCGTTTTCATATACGCCGTAAGAGGCCGGCCAGCCGCCTTTCGGCAGTGAAGTGGAGCCGGGATTGAACGCAATAACGCCGGAATCGGTTAAAACTTCAAGTTTCGGTATATGAGTATGACCGCTGGCAAATACGGTTCCGGCCGGAATCGGCGGCAGATTGTCAACACTCCATAAATGGCCGTGAGTCAGAAAAAAGCGTTGTGAATCAAGCATTAAAGTGGAGTAATCACTCATAATCGGGAACTGCAGCAGCATCTGGTCCACTTCGCAATCGCAGTTGCCCCGCACGGCAATTAGTTGATTTTTGAATTGATTGATTTGCTCCACCACCTTAGGCGGTGCATAATCACTGCGCAATGGATTGCGGGGGCCGTGATAAAGAATATCGCCCAGCAAAACCAGCAGCTGCGGGTTACGCTGTGAAATACGGTGCAATAATAATTCCACACTCTCCGGCGAACCGTGAACATCGGAAAAAAACATAATATTATTCATAAAAAAACTCCAAAATAAATGTTGACATAAACATTTTGATAATATAACCCGTGTCATGCTAACCGACAAATAAAAAAGTGATTTTTCCATAAAAATAACCCGATTTACATCTTGAATATTTCATAATTTGCCTTATATTAGTAATTTGAAATTTGTACAAAAATTTAAGAAACAGAAATATATTTTGAAAGGATTTTGTAACATCATGGCGATTAAAGAATTAAAGATGGCCATCAAAGAAGATGGCGCGGTTCAGAAGATTTTTGAATTTTCCGCTACTGCTGCTGAAATGAAACAGTTGGCTAAGGAAACTGCGGCTGAATTAAGCAATTACGTGGCAATCCCCGGTTTCCGTAAGGGCAAAGCTCCGGCCGGCATGGTGATTAAACGCTATGAAGCCGATGTAAAGAACGAAGCCCTGCGCAAACTGATTGCGGTGGCTTTTGACCAGTTGGAAGCAGATAAGAGTCTGGATATCTTAAACTGTACTTTGGCCGAACCGCCGAAGGCTTTTGACTTGGATAAGGATTTCTCCTTTTCGTTAAAGGTGGTACCGGCGCCGGAAATTGCGTTGCCGGATTACAAGGCGATTAAAGTGGACGCCCCGGCCGTTGAAGTAACCGACGAACAGCTGGAAGAACGAGTGAAATATTATTGCGGCATGTACGGCAATTATGCCGAAGTTGAAGGCCCGGCAGTGGCTGACGATATGCTGAAAGTATCTTATACTTCTGACTTTAAGCCGGCTGAGGATGCCTCTGCCGGTTTACTGCGCACCGTAAACAGCGATGACAACTACTTGTGGCTGAATGAACCGGAATATATTCCCGGCTCTATCGCCGCCCTTACCGGTGCTGAACTCGGCAAGGAATACAGCTTTGCCGCCACCTTCCCGGCGGATTGGCGTGATGCCGAACTGGCCGGCCAAACCGTAAATTATACCGTAAAAGTAAACGGCATTCAGCGCCGTACCCCGGTATCGGTGGATGAATTGTGCGAAAAGATGCAGGTTAAAACGGTAGAAGAAGTTAAGCAGCTTTTCCGTGACAACGGCCTGCGTGAAGCCGAAATTAAACGTCATGGCGAAATTGTGGAAAAAGCCTTTGCGGAACTGGACAGCAAAGTAGCCGAATTTGCATTACCGGCGGATGCCTTGGAAGCGGAAGTGGAAAAAGAATTGCGCGTAATGATTAATCAGGACGTAAAGAACGAAGAAGATGCCGAAAAGTTCCGTGCCGATATGGAAAATCATCGTGCCAAAGCTAAGGAAGCCGCTCAGGGCAAATTACGTAAGAAGCTGATTCTGCGCAAGATTGCGTTGAATGAAGATATTGATGTAAGCAATCAGGAATTGGCTGCACAGATCTCCATGATGGCGCGTTACTATGGCTATAAAGAAAATGACTTCCGCAAAATGATTGAACGCAACGGTTCTATTGAAGACCTGCGCGCCGATATTTTATCCAACAAGGTTCTGGACCAGTTGGCCAAATTTGCGGATGCCAAAGCTGAATAATTAAGTTGATTAAGAGATAGGAGATTGTGCAATGAACGCCAATAGCGTAATGGTACCAATGGTGGTGGAACAAACTGGTTCCGGAGAACGCGGTTATGACATCTATTCGCGGTTGTTGAAAGACCGCATTGTGCTGCTGGGAACTCCGATTGACGATGATGTTGCCAACTTGATCATCGCACAATTGCTCTTTCTGCAGGCCGAAGACCCGAACAAGGATATTGATTTATATATCAACAGTCCCGGCGGGTCCTGCACGGCCGGTCTGGCGATTTATGACACTATTCAGTCGCTGTCTTGCGATGTAAAAACCTATTGCCTGGGGCAGTGCGCCAGCATGGGGGCGGTATTGTTGTGCGCCGGAGCCGCCGGTAAGCGTTACGCTTTACCGCATTCACGGATTATGATTCATCAGCCGTGGGGCGGTGCGCAGGGAACTGCGGCCGACATCAGCATTCAGGCACAGGAAATTTTGCGTTTACGGACAATTCTAAACGGCATTATTGCTTCTCACAGCAATCAGGCGGTAAAGAAGCTGGAACGTGATACTGAACGCGACTTCTTTATGTCGGCTGAAGAAGCCAAAGCATATGGTCTGGTTGACCATGTAGTAGAGCCGAAAAAGGCCAAGCAGCAGGCAAAATAGAGGAGTGTCATGAGTTCAAACAACAATCGTGGCGGCAACGATAAAATGCCGCATTGTTCCTTTTGCGGCAGACCGCTGGATGATGACGCCGGTCAGGTTGTCGCCGGAATGGACAACACATTTATCTGCGAAAGTTGCGTAGATACATGTGCGGAGATGATTTTAGGGCAGAACGGCAAAGTTAAAAAAGCCGCGTCCGGCAATGCCGCCGCCAAAGCCAAACGTGAAAATTATATCAAGGCTTTAAAAGTACCGACGCCTCAAGAACTTAAAGAGGTGCTGAACGGCTATGTGGTCGGGCAGGAACATGCTAAAAAAGTGTTGTCGGTAGCGGTATATAACCATTATAAACGTTTGCAGTCGCAGTTAAAGAACAATCAGTCTCCGGAATTTGCGGATGTGGAGCTGGAAAAGAGCAACGTTTTGCTTTTAGGGCCGACCGGCAGTGGTAAAACATTGCTGGCTAAGACCTTGGCAAAAATGCTTGATGTACCGTTCTGCATTTGCGACGCCACCACGTTAACCGAAGCCGGTTACGTAGGTGAAGACGTGGAAAATATTATTCTGCGCTTGGTTCAGGCCGCTGATTATGATATCGACCGTGCACAAATCGGGATTATCTATGTGGATGAAATTGATAAAATCGCCCGTAAAACGGACAATGTTTCAATTACCCGCGATGTATCCGGTGAAGGCGTACAGCAGGCTTTACTGAAGATTTTGGAAGGCTCCGTAGCCAACGTACCGCCAAAGGGCGGCCGTAAACATCCGGAACAAAGTTATCTGCATGTGGATACCACAAATATTCTGTTTATCTGCGGCGGAGCTTTTGTCGGATTGGATAAACTGGTTCAGCGCCGGGTTGGTAAACAAGTGCTGGGTTTTGATAAAAGCAACGAAAAGGCGGAAACGCAGGCGGCGGGTCGGCATTTGTCCAGCGGCAATTTCTTAAGCTATTGCGAAACCGAAGATTTGGTCAAGTTTGGTTTGATTCCCGAATTGGTGGGTCGTTTGCCGGTTTTGACTTATCTGGCGCCGTTAAGCCGTGAAGATTTGGTGCGTATTTTGCGTGAACCGAAGAACTCGCTGGTGCGTCAGTACCAGAAGTTGCTGGCGATGGACAATGTGGAATTGGTGTTTACCGATGCGGCATTGGACGAGTTGGCGATTCAGGCGGAAAAACGCGGCACCGGAGCTCGCGGGTTGCGGGCATTAATGGAAGAGTTGATGCTGGATGTAATGTATTTACTGCCGGAACGCAAAGACGTAACCAAATGCACGGTTACGGCGGAAGCGGTACGCGGTGAGGCTCAGGTGGAATTGTCTAAGTAGTCGATAATGCAAAAGTGATTTTTGGGGAATTTAAATTTTTGATTGTCAACCATATAGCCGGTTTTACATTATCGACTGAATAGTTGTTATTGCAGATGAGACGGTGTAATTATACTGTCTCATCTGGTTTTTAGCGTGGGAGGAGGAAGATATGGCCGATTCTGACAGCATAGCGGAAGATACCATTTTTATGGAGACCGAAACGGCGGAAACTACCGTGAGCACCGTAGGCAAAGATCCGGCAGGTACCGGATTGCCGGTTTTAACCTTAAACGGCAACACTTTAGAGTCGCTGGAGAAAAAGAGCGGTAAACGTTACCGTTTTATCCGCACCATTGGCTTTGGCGGCATGAAGTCGGTATTGCTGGTTTATGACCGGGAGCTGCGGCGGCATGTCGCTATGGCTACCATGCCGGACTGGAGAGACCGACCGGCGGCGGTGGTGAACCGTTTTATTATGGAAGCCCGCTTGACCGCCAGGTTGGAACACCCGAACATTGTGCCAATTCACGACTTGGGGCGGGATATGAACGGCACGCCGTATTTTACCATGAAATACCTGAAAGGCCAAACCTTGGCCACGATTCTGCGCAAATTAAAAGAGGGCGACTCCAGCATGGTGGCCGCCTACCCGCTGATGCGGTTACTGCGGACTTATCTGCGGATTTGCAACGCTATTGCTTTTGCCCATTCACAAGGAATAATTCATTTGGATTTGAAGCCGGAAAACGTCCATGTCGGCGAATTTGGTGAAGTTCAGGTAATCGACTGGGGCTTGGCACGGGCCATCAACCGCCCCGAAGATGAGGGCAGAATAACCGGGGCCAATACGGTGAATAATGAAAGTGATACGTCGCACGGGCTGACTCGTGACGGCATCGCTAAAGGTACTCCCGGCTTTATGGCGCCGGAACAGGCGGCCGGCAAAAATAAGGAAAAAGACCAGCGTACCGACATTTATACTTTGGGTTGTATTCTTTACGCCATTTTGACCTTCGAAAAGCCGCTTTATGGTCAACAGCTCAAAGAGGTGCTGAGAGCTACGATTAAAGGCAAAATCAAAGCCCCGCGCGAACTGGAAAACCCGCAGTGGCCCATTCCGATGGCGTTAGAGGCGATCTGCCTAAAGGCCATGGAGCGTTTCCCCGCTAAACGATATCAGAGTGTTTATGAGTTGCGGCAGGACATTATAGCATTTTCGTCCGGCTACGCCACTACTGCGGAAGCGGCCGGAGTGTTTAAGAAAAGTCTGCTGTTTTTACAGCGTAATTGGATAATCGTATTATTGGTCGGGTTAATTGTACTGTATTTAATCGGATTTTTTGCCATCTTCTATCTGCTGGCATCCGGTAAAATAGTTATAAATCACGGAGCGTAAATGAATAAAACTGCATTAATTACCGGGGCGAGCAGTGGCTTGGGCGCGGCTTTGTTATTAAAATTCAAAGCGGCCGGCTATACCGTGATAAATGTTTCCCGCCGGGAGTGTGCGGAGGCGGATGTTAATATTTTAGTTGATTTAACGCAAGCTAATGCGGCGGAAACCGTAGTAAATTCACTAAAAACCAGTAATTTAACGGTGGATTTATTGATCAATAATGCCGGCATGGGCGCATACGGAACGTTAGAGGAACTTAGCGAAGCTGAAATGCGCAAGCTGTTTGAATTAAACTACTTTGCCCCAATATCACTAATTAAGGCGTTGTTGCCGGAGTTAAGGCGTAATGGCGGCGGCATCATTAATATTTCCAGCATGGCGGCCAAAATTCATGTGCCGGCGATGGGGGGATATTGTGCGGTAAAAGCGGCGTTCGGGTTATATTCTGAAACTTTGCGGGTGGAGCTGCAACCGTCTGAAATTCATGTGATGACGGTATATCCGGGGCGGATAAACACCGGATTTTCCAGCCGGGCGATAAAGTATCGTGAAGTCCCCAATACGCCGGACAACAGCAATGTAAGTGCGGCGGATTTTGCCCAGAAAGTGTATGAATCGTGGCAAAAAGGCCGCAAACGCTGCTGTTTTCCGTGGTATTATCTGCCCGGCATTACGCTGGTAAAGCTGTTTGCCGAGGAGTATTACAACAAAGTCAATTTGAAATTATGGCAGATTCGCTGAGTATTCGGCGATATGCTTAATGGCGGCCAAAAGCTCCGGCTTGGGGCGCTGGTCGCCGTTTGCCCCGGACACATGACACACCCCGTATGCGCTTATTTCTGAACTTAGCATTTGCAGATTAACCGGAACCGTTACATGCAGCATTCCCATGTGCTGACCGTAGTGAATCATTGATTCCAGACAAAAAGTACCGCCTCCGGCGGCGGTGGATGAACTGCAAAAAGTTATCAATTTGCGGCCTTTTAACGGTTGTTTCAGGTAAAAAATCCCCGTCGAATCTAAAAAAGCCTTCATTTCGGCCGACATGCAACCAAAGTAGTTTGGCGAACCTAAAACCACCATATCGGCATGAGGTAACTCCTCCGGCAACGCCGTAGGTATGGAATTTATATGCGACGCCATATTGCCGGCGGCCGCAAAACGCGTCTGCAACTGCGGCAAATCCGGGTCGGCCACTCGCCTCAGCATCACCTCGTGCCCTAAGGCGGCAAAATTCAGTTGAAACTCTTTGGCCAAAACATAATTATTACCGCAGACACTATGAAAAACAATAACAATCTTCATACGTTTCCTCCTCTTCGGAAAACATTAAAGGTTGATCACCATACCGTCATATCCCACCATAATGCCGGAATTTTTATAATACTCCTCAAGCTTATGCTGCAATGGCGCACCATTATGGGAATAATGATTAACCGCTACTTGCGCATGGGGGTTCAAGACGCCTGAATCCTGCAATTTATTGCGGAAGTCAATGGCGGCATGCGCCCCTAAATGCCCGCTGCGATAGTCTAAATTATTGGGCGACAACGCAAAAGTACATTCAATAATGGCGGCATCAAGTTTAAAGTTACGGATAAATTCCCAACTCTCATCCTGCCACCAGCCGGTATCATTGGCAATTAAGATGGATTTGCCGTTACGGGTAAGAACGTAATTAACACAAAGTTCATCCGGGATATGACTGGCCGGAACGGTAACAATCGATAAGCCGTCATCTTCCAGTTTATCAAACCCTTTTAACACCACCGGCTCAATAAACAACGACTCCAAGTCATGAAAAGACTCCATGCGTTTAATCGTACCCGGCGTGGCGTACATTTTAATATTATGCTCCACCACGCTGTACCATTTTTGCCGCCACAGTAAATCAATGGGGTTCAAATGGTCTTCATGGGAATGAGTAAACAGAATGCGTTTTACGGCGGTTAAATCAATATTAAATTCCACCGACTGCCAAAAGGCATCGGGCCCAAAATCCACCAGCGTGTCGGCATCAACGGCATACGCCGTCCGTCGCCGTAAATCCTTGCCGCCGTGCTTGCGGGCGTATTGGCAGGTTTCACAACTGCACCATAATGCCGGAACCGCTTCGGCGGCGGCAGAACCTAAAATCTGAATTTTCATAAAAACATCACCCCGTTACCACATATTATTTTTTACGCCGCAATCTGGCGGCAAACATTGAATCGGAATTGTTTTCCAGCATATCGGCCAGCACCCAGCCCGGAGCGTTGACGCCGTTCAGCGGATTGACAAAGTTTTCCAGCTCAAAGTCTGGACTTGCGGCCAGAAAATTCTGCACCACCGGCAAGTTCTCTTTAGTAAACATGGAACAGGTGGCGTAGACTAAAACACCGCCGGGTTTTACCCCGCCGGAAGCGTGTTTCAGCACGGTGGTTTGAAGAGCGGCCAGCTCCTCAATTTCCGCCGGAGTCATTAACCATCTGCCGTCCGGATTACGCCGCCAAGTGCCGGAGCAACTGCACGGAGCATCCACCAGCACGCCGTCAAAACGAGCCTGCTCCCGCGGCGACAATTTTTTACCGTCCCACGGCTTAGTGGTGATATTGGGGAAGCCGGAGCGTCTGGCTCTCAACTTCAAATCCGCCAGTTTATATTCACGAATATCAGATGCCACCAGAGTACCTTTGCGGTGCATTAAGTCGGCTAATTGTAAAGACTTGCCCCCTGCTCCGGCGCAGGCGTCCCACCAGCGTTCGCCGGACTGCGGAGCGCAGACCAGTCCGATTAACTGCGAGGCCAAATCCTGTACTTCAAACCGGCCTTTTTTAAAGGCGTCAAGCGTGTATAAATTGATTCTGGAATCCAGTACCGCCAAGGCTTGAAGACATTTGCGGTGCCGAATAGTCGGTACGCCGTCACGCAACAGCTCCGCCATCAGCTCTTCCACATTGCTTTGGGCTCTTAACCACAACGGCGGCCGGGTTTGAACTGCGGTAATCACCGAGTCAAAATTCACCGCCGGATCAAGTTCATCTTTTACCCAGTCCGGCAACAGATTATTCACCGTCCATAATTGCGGTTCAACCTTGAAAAACGCTCCGGCACTGCTAAAGTCCCACATGCCGGGCAGTTTTATCCGCAGATGATTGCACCAAACGGACACCGCTTCCGGAATCGCATCCGGCGCATGGCATAACATATTGGCCGCCAGCAAAATACGTGAGGTGTCCAGCAAAGACAGCTTGCTTACGTCGCCATCGGCGGCTAATTGAGCGGCCTCCTCTTCCGGCAAAAGAAAACGCAACACGCCCCAATAGCGGAAGAAGCTGAAAATAGTCTCGCTGATAAAACGGCGGTCTCTGGAACCCAGCTCTTTGCGTTCCCGCAAAAAACGTGCCAGCGCACGGTCGGCCACATTTTTCTGCCCGAACACTTCATTAACCACTGCACCCCAAATTTCGGTACAAACTGCGGCTTGTGTATTTAATTTTCCGCCCGAAAGCGGCTTTTTGTTTGTCTTATCCATATTAAAATCCTTCGTTGTTGTAGGATAAGATAGCATGAAATAGAAAAAAATCACGCAAGTTTAAAATAAGTTATTGGTTTTATACGTTATAATGTGGTATATTGTTGAATTATCAGCAAAGGAACAGCAACTAATGAAAAAATATATATACATCTTTTTGATCAGTGTTATCGTTTTAATTGTCGGATTAACGGCATATAAAATCTATGCCAACAGCCAAAAACCGGCGGCAGAGCGTAAAATCGAACGGTTCGGCGTACTGACCGCATCGCCGGAAAGACGCACCATGACCGATGTCCGGGAGTTTACCGGTACCTTGCGGGCCGACAGTTCGTTTGCCTTAGCCTCCAAGGTCGGCGGCCGGTTACAGCAAATCACCGTCTCATTGGGGAATCCCATTGAGCCGGGGCAGTTGATTGCGCAGATTGATGATACGGAATATTTACAGGCCGTTGAACAGTCGCAAGCTGATTTGGCGATGGGCAAGGCGCAGGTTACCGAAGCCGAAGTAGCTCTGGAACAGGCCAAGCGTGAGTATGACCGTAATGAACGCTTGCGGGCGGGTAACGTATACAGCGAATCTCAGCTGGAGACCGCCTACACCACGTTACAGTCCAAACAGGCGATTCTAAGTATGCGCAAGGCCGAAGTGGATAAACTGCAGGCCATTTTGGATAACGCCGAAACCCGTTTGGCGGACACTCGTGTTATGGCGGAGTGGGACTCCGGCACCAGATATGTCGGGGAACGCTTTGTTGATGCCGGAACCCTGCTGGCGGCCAACGAGTCCATAATTACGGTAATCGATATCAACAAACTGATTGCCGAGATAAATGTGGTGGAACGGGATTATCCGAAACTGGCTATCGGCCACGAAGCGCAAATCACCACCGATGCCTATCCGGGGCAAAGCTTTACCGGAAACATTTCCTATATTTCGCAAATTTTAAACACCACCACCCGGCAGGCCGCCGTGCGGATAGATATCCCCAACAGTGACTTAAAACTGAAACCCGGCATGTTTATACGGGTAAAAATAGAGTTCGGCCGCCGGGAAAACGTGCAGGCGATTCCACGGGAGGCGGTGGTGAAACGTAATGACGTAACCGGAGTGTTTATGTTTAACGGCGCCACCGGTCAGGCCGACTTTTTGCCGGTGGAGACCGGAGTTATATCGGAAAACTATACTGAAATATTATCGCCGGAACTGCGGGGCCGAGTAATAACGCTGGGTAATCACCGTTTAACCGACCAGGCCTATGTTGTGGATTCTGAATTTGACAAACACATGCAACAGGATGCCGCCGCCTCTAAACAGGCAATGAACGCCGAAAAGCAGAAGTAAGGATTTAGTAAAACTATGAATTTACCGGATTTTTCAGTTCGTCGTCCAATTTTCATCTCTATGGCGGCCTGTATTGTATTGATTTTAGGCGGCGTGGCGTTAAAGTCTCTGCCGGTGGATTTAATGCCGGAAATCACCTTCCCCACCTTGTCCATCAACACCGAATATGAAGACGCCAGCCCGGAGGAAATTGAACAGTTGATCAGCCGCCCGATTGAGCAGGCGTTAAGTGCCGTTACCGGGGTGGACACGATTACCAGCAGTTCCAGTGAAGGCGTAAGCACCGTGTCGGTGGCGTTCACATGGGGAACGGATCTGGATGAGGCCGCCAGCGATGTGCGGGATCGGCTTGACCGGGTGGTGGCGTCGCTGCCGGATGACGCCGACCGGCCGGTGTTGCGGAAATTTGACTCGGCCAGCTTCCCGATTCTGCGTTTAGGCGTCGGCACGTCTTTGGATTTGCTGGAGGCACGGGAGTTGCTGGATGACCAGGTGCTTTATCAGCTGGAACGTATCGACGGGGTGGCCTCCGCCACCTTGTCCGGCGGTATGGAGCGCGAAATTCAGGTGTTGTTTAACCGGGACAAAATCAAAACTCTGGATTTGACTTTAGATGAAGTTCTATCCCGCATCCGTAATGGCAATGTAACCACTCCGGCCGGGAATTTAAAGCAGGATCGGCTTGAGGTGCGGGTGCGTACCCCCGGCGTGTTTAATTCCATCGAAGAATTGAGCGACACGGTAATCGCCATGCGTAACGGCGTGCCGGTTCGCTTGTCCGATGTGGCCGAGGTGAAAGATACGCACAGCGATATTACCCGTTATGTGCGGGTAAACGGTCAACCCGGCATCTTTCTGGCCATCTATAAACAGTCCGGCGCCAATACCGTAAAGGTGGCTGACGGCGTGTTGGCGGCGATTGAACGAATCAATCAGGAAATGCCGATGATTAATATCTTTCCGGTGAATAATGAAGCGCAATATATTAAGCAGTCGCTGGCCAGTGTGGCGGACTCGGCGTTATACGGCGGCGTGCTGGCTGTGCTGGTATTGTTGTTTTTCCTGCGCAATATCCGCAGTACCATTGTGATTGCGGTAAGTATTCCCATGTCGATTGTCGCCACGTTTACGCTGATTTATTTTTGCGGTTACACGCTGAATATTATGACGCTGGGCGGCTTGGCACTGGGAATCGGGATGCTGGTGGATAACTCCATTGTGGTGTTGGAGAATATCACCCGGTTACGGGATATGGATATGAGCCGGACCGAAGCGGCGATAAAAGGTACGTCCGAAGTATTTGCGGCGATTACCGCCAGTACTTTAACCACGCTGGCGGTGTTTCTGCCGTTGATTTTTGTGCAGGATATCACCGGCGTAATGTTCCGGCAATTCTCTATTGTGGTGCTGTTTTCTCTGTTGTGTTCTTTGGTGGCGGCGGTTACGCTGGTACCGTGCCTGTCCGGATTGCTGCTGAAAAAGAGTATGCGGCATGTGGAGGATGGCGGCACAGAAAAACTCTCCTGGAATCAACGAATCTTCAACTATTCGGCCAAACTTTTTACGGCGGTGGAGGATAATTACTCGGCGGTTTTACGTGATGCTTTGCGGCATAAGATGTGGGTGATTTTAATGGCGGCCGGGCTGTTTGCGGCCTCCATTTTACTGACTCCGGAACTCGGTACGGAGTTTATGCCCAAAAGCGATGCCGGCGGAATCCGGGCCACGCTGGAAGAAGCGGTGGGTACCACGCCGGAACAGGTAAACGGCACCGTAATGGATATGGAGGAGGACTTGAAGAGCTTAGTGCCGGAAATGACCGGCTGGGTAACCTCGTCCGGTTCATCCGGGTGGCGGGCGTCGGGCGGGCACAAGGCCAGCTTTAACATAAAATTAACGCCCCGCAGTGAGCGCAAACGCAGCAATGAGGAGATTGCGGTGGAGTTGGGCAAATTTTTTAATACCGTTCCCGGTGCGCAGATACGCTGGCGGGCGGAGACCGGTATGATGATGGGCGGCGGTTCGTCGGAAGCGATAAAAGTGGAGCTGCGCGGGTATGATTTTGAAATGGCCGATGAGTTGGCGGCCGGTCTGGTTAAACGCTTTGAGCAGGTGGAAGGCGTAACCGACGTGCAGAATTCACGCGACAGCGGTACGCCGGAAGCACGGTTGACCATTGACCGGCGGAAAGCGGCCGACCTGCAGATTTTGGTGCGGGAAATTGCCGACGCCCTGCGCACCATTCTGGCCGGAACGTCGGCCGGGCAGTACCGTGAAGACGGCGATGAATATAAAATTCTGGTAAAAGTAAAAGATTCCGATCTGTTGACGCTGGATGAACTGTTGGACATGACCATTCATACCAACTCCGGCGAACTGGTAATTCTGCGCAATCTGATTACGGTGAACGACACCACCGGGGCCGTGGTGATTGATCGTAAAAATCAGGAGCGGTTAATTACCTTGTCCGTAAATATTGCCGAACGGGACTTGGGGTCTGTGGCCGCCGATTTAGCGCAGGTAATCTCCGAAACCGCCATTCCCGGCAGTTTTAATGTTACCATTTCCGGGGATTATGAGGACCAGCAGGATGCGTTCCGGGATTTAACTTACGCCTTTCTGCTGGCGCTGGTGCTGGTATATATGGTAATGGCGTGTCAATTTGAGTCGCTCAGAGACCCGCTGGTGGTAATGTTTTCCGTGCCGTTGGCTTTTATCGGCGTGGTGGTAACGCTGTTTTTGACCGACAGCACCTTTAATATTCAGTCCTTCATCGGCTGTATTATGCTGGCCGGTATTGTGGTGAATAACGCTATTTTGCTGGTGGATACCGCCAATAATTTGCGGCGTGAAGAAAATTATTCGCTATATGATGCGGTATGCGAGGCGGGACGGCGGCGGTTACGGCCGATTTTAATGACTACTTTAACCACCGTTTTAGGCCTGTTCCCGTTAGCCTTGGGTTATGGCGACGGCGGCGAAATTCAAGCACCGATGGCCAGAGCGGTAATCGGCGGATTAACCAGTTCCACCTTCATCACTTTATTCTTTATTCCGGTGGTGTATTCATTGGCCGAGTCGCTACCGGAGAAGCTGAAAAACTGTATTCGCAACCGCAGAAATTCTGGCGATAAAAATCCAGTTGCTTAGATAGTTGCGTACCCAGCAAATAGCCGGATTGTTTCTTAAAGTTCCAGGGGCGGAACTTAGGGAAATGACGGCCAAGTTCAAAAATCAGCGAACTGGATTTTTTCGGACTTACAGTCAACGATGTGGCAAAAACATCAAAATCGCCCTGCTCCGCCATTATTGCGGTGCGTTGCAGGCTGAATTTAAAACATAATCCACATCTGGCGCCGCCCTCCGGGGCTTCGGCAAAACCGGCGGTAAAATCCTGCCACGCCGAATGGTTGTATTCGTCTGCGATAACTGGCAAATTATAGTATTCGGCCAGTTGATAAACGTATTTTAACCGCAAATCAAACTCGTTCTGATCTATCAAGTTGCTGTTGGAATAAAACAGGGTAACTTTTTTATAGGCGGCAATAAGCCGCTCCACGCATCCGGCGGCACACGGCGCACAGAAGACATGAAGCAAAATATGTTCATTTTTATCAATTATAAAATCAGGTAAATTTTTCATGATGACATTAATTTATCTTTATAATGCAAAAATACAAGAATAGTAGTGCAATGTAACTTGAAAAAAGAGCGATTGGGCTTTAAATTATGGGTATAATTTTTAAATTCAGGGTATAGGTATATAGACTAATGTCATACGATTTATGTTATAATATGCAGTTGGCGGTAAACGGGCAGTGCTGTTCATATACAGCAAAAGGCGACTATGCCGTGCGGCAAATTGAAAAAATTGCGCAGGTTTGCAGCTTGACCAAAGCCGAAGCGCCGCCGGAGAATGCGTTTGTAGTAAATTTAATTGAGATTCCACGTTCCGAAGTTGAGTATTATTCGGCGGCGGAACCCGGTGAAACGGTGTTTTTTGAGCCGGCGATTATCATGCATGTCAATCCGACTAAACGCAACAGCACGGTATATATTGTGGACGCTCCCAAAATCACCGAGAGCGGCTTGGGGTTTATCTGGCGGCGACTGTTTTATCTGCCGATTATCTCGCTGGTTATGCACGGCAACGCCGGTTTGGTGCATGGCATTCTGGCGGTAAGTGCCGATAATTGCGGCGTAATCATCAGCGGCCCCAGCGGTATCGGTAAAAGCACGGCGGCCCGGCGGTTGCCGCCACCGTGGCAGGTGTGGGCGGATGACTGCTTAGTGGTGCTGAAAGACGACCACGGCGATTTTTATGCCCAGCCGGTGCCGACGTGGAGCATATTCTTTTCTAAATCAGCGCCGGAACGCACATTTAACTGCCAAAGCTATGTGAAATTGACGGATTTATTTCTGCTGGATCGGGGCGAAGACCGGGTGAAAAAGTTGGATTACCGGCAAACTATGGTCGGCTTTACCCGCTCGGTGGGAGACATGACCAGAGTAATGCTGGGCATGCTTCCGGAAGAGATTGCCAAACCGGTATTTCAGCGGTCGTTTAAAATTGCGGCGGATTTTGTAACCCAAATTCCGGCTTATCAACTTTACGCCACGCTGGACGGCAAGTTTTGGCAGGCAATGGAACAGGTGGTGCCAAATGAGTGAAGACCATATTTTTGCCGCTCCACGCAGTCAGGTAACCGCATTTAAGTTTGATGAAAATGTGGCCGGAGTGTTTGATAATATGATTAAACGCTCGGTGCCGGGCTATGAGTTGATTACCGATATGACGGCTATATTTGCCCGTAAATTTTTTCGGGCCGGGCAGAATATCTATGATTTGGGTGCGTCGCTGGGGACGGCGTCTATGGCGGTAAGAGTGGCTTTAGCCGGAGAAACCAATGGTCAAATAATCGCCGTGGATAATTCCGCCGCCATGACTAAACGTTGTGCGGAAAATTTACAGAACAGCACCGGCAGTCTGCCGTTTGAGGTGCGGTGCGAAGATGTTCAAACCGTAAAAATGCGCAACGCCGGTATGGTGATTATGAACTATACTATGCAGTTTTTACCGCCGGAAGACCGGGAGGCGGTGTTAAATAATATTTACCATGCCTTAGTGCCGGGTGGAATATTGTTGTTGTCGGAAAAAATAACCTTTGCCGAACAGGTGGATTCGGAATTGTTTATCGATATTTATCATCGCTGGAAAGCCGCACACGGCTATTCGCCGCTGGAGATTGTGCAGAAACGCGATGCGTTGGAAAATGTGCTGATTCCGGATACGGCGGCAACGCATTTGACAAGACTGCAGAAAATCGGCTTTGAACAATGCCAAATTTGGTTTCAGAGTTTTAATTTTGCTTCATTTACGGCGTTCAAACCATGCTGAAAATAGAATCAAACCCCAATTTTTGCGCCCTGCCCGTTGCGATAAAAGAGGCGGTGCGACAGGCGTGCAGTTCTGCCGATAACGGTAATTTGGTGGATTATTTAACCGTAATAGAAGATTTGCACCAGCTGAAATTTGTCAAAAACGGGCAGAATTTAAATGCGTCGGCAATTACCGCAGATATTCAAGTTGATGCCGGAATCCTGACCGGGTTGTTGCGAAAATTACATCCGTGGCGTAAAGGGCCGTGGCAGATTGGCGGCGTTTCTATCAATACAGAATGGCGCAGCGATTGGAAATGGGAACGGCTCGCTCCGCATTTAGGAAGTTTAACCAACAACTTTATTTTAGATATCGGCTGTGGCAACGGGTACCACTTGTGCCGGATGGCCGGCATGGGGGCAAAGTTGGCGGTAGGACTCGAACCTTACTGGCTGTCAGTAATGCAGTTTGAGGCCATAAGCGAATTTATTGACGCCGAAAATGTGCTGTTACTACCCTTAAAACTGGAGGATTTTCCCGTTGACGCCATGCAGTTTGATAAGGTTTTTTCCATGGGGGTAATTTACCACTGCCGTAACGTACAGGAACATTTACAGAAAATTTATGAATTATTAAAGCCGGGCGGCATGGCGATTGTGGAAAGTATTACTATACCGCCGGAATACGGCGAGGAACTGGTGCCGGAAAAACGTTATGCCAAAATGCGTAACGTACACCATATCCCCAACCGTTTCACATTACAGAAGTATTTGGAACAAGCGGGTTTTACGGCGGTGGAGATTATTGATGAATGCGTAACCTCTCGCCATGAACAACGCAGTACCGACTGGATGACATTTGAGTCTCTACCCGATTTTTTAGTTGCCTCCGGTGCCGAAATTCGCACGGTGGAAGGCTATCCGCGCCCACGCCGGGCCGCCGTAATCGGGTATAAAAATTAAGGAGCAATTTATATGACCGAAGAAAAATTAACCCCGATGATGATTCAGTATCGAGCCGCTAAAGCAGACATTCCGGCCGACGCTATTTTACTGTTTCGGTTAGGCGACTTTTATGAGATGTTTTTTGAAGATGCTACCCGTGCCAGCGCAATTCTGGAAATTGTTTTGACTAAGCGTCAAGGGTTGCCGATGTGCGGTTTTCCATACCATAATTTAGAGGTTCAACTGCCCAAACTATTGGCCGCCGGAGTTAAAGTGGCCATTGCCGAACAGCTGGAAGACCCGAAACTGGCGAAAGGTATTGTAAAACGGGCCATTACCCGCATTATTACGCCGGGTACAGTGCTGGAAGGCAGTGTATTGCATCCGGGTATGAACAATTTCCTCTTGGCTTTAACCCGCAGAAAAGATAAATTTGCCTTGGCTTCTTTAGATATCAGTACCGGCGAGTTTAAGGCGGTGCAGTTAGACTCGGCCGAACAAGTGGAGACCGAAATAAACCGCTTGGGCGCCAGAGAGTGCGTAGTGCCGGAATCTTTACTGCCGGAACTGGAGGCCGAACCGCCGTTGTTGCGAACGCCGGGCAAAATGCTGTACACGCCGTTGGAGGATTATCGCTTTGCCGATGATGTGGCCGGGGAGTTTCTGAAACAGCATTTTAAAGTGGCAGTTTTAGACGGTTTTGGCTGTAAAGAGTCTCCCTTGGTAGTCGGTGCCGCCGGAGCGGTGCTGTATTATGCGGTGGAAAATCTGCGCCAAAAGGCCGATTATGTGGTGAAACTCAGCGTATACAGCACTAATGGCGTAATGGAACTGGATACCACCAGTCAACGCAATCTGGAACTGGTGGAGCCCATGTACGGCACCGATAAGTCCGGAACCTTGATGGCGGTGATAGATAAAACCGTAACACCGATGGGCAGCAGACTGTTACGCAATTACTTACTGCGACCGCTATGCGAACGCACGGCGATTCTGGAACGGCTGGATGCCGTGGAGTCGCTCTTGTCCGACGTATTGACCACTACGGAAATCCATGAAACGCTGGGCGTGGTGAGAGACTTGGAACGCATTGTAGCCCGCTTGAATCTGGGGAGTGCCAACGCCAGAGACATGTTGATGCTGGCGGCGTCGTTAGAGGTTTTGCCGGGCATCAAAATGTTGCTGGAAAATTTTGATACGCCGTTGCTTAACCGCTTAAACGGTCAAATCATCCCGCTGCCGGAGCTGGTTGCACATATTACCGAGGCAATTGTGGATGAACCGCCGCTGAATATGGCGGACGGCGGCATAATCCGTGCCGGGTATAATGCCGAACTGGACGAACTGCGCAGTGCCGCTACTCAAGGCAAAACCTGGTTAATGGATGTGCAGACCAGAGAACAGGAGCGTACCGGCATTAAGTCGCTGAAGGTGCGGTATAACTCTGTATTCGGCTATTATATCGAGGTCAGCAAATCGAATTTAGACTCCGTTCCGGCGGATTATGTGCGGAAACAGACGCTGGTAAATGCCGAACGTTTTATTACACCGGAATTGAAGGAACTGGAAAGTAAAATATTGGGGGCGGAGGAAAAAAGTAAAGCCCTTGAACTGCAGTTGTTCCAGAATCTGCGGCAGGAGGCGATTCCGGCCACCGGGCAGATTCAGCAGGCGGCGGCGAGTCTGGCGTGTCTGGATGTTATGTGCTCATTTACCGTGTGCGCCCGTGAACATCATTACGTGCGCCCCAAAATTTCCGAAGACCGCATTCTGCATATCCTTGGCGGTCGTCATCCGGTTTTGGACGTTAATATGAAAAACGAACGCTTTGTGCCGAACGATGTAATGCTGGACGGCGATCTGAACCGCATGATGATTATTACCGGACCCAATATGGCCGGTAAATCCACTTATATCCGCCAAACCGCCCTGCTGGTGATTATGGCGCAAATCGGCTCTTTTATTCCGGCCGACAGCGCCGTAGTCGGCTTGACCGACCGCATCTTTACCCGGGTAGGCGCCGCCGATGATTTGAATCGGGGGCAGAGCACATTTATGGTGGAAATGGTGGAAACCGCCAATATTTTGAATCACGTTACCCCCCGCAGTCTGGTGATTTTAGACGAAATCGGCCGCGGCACCAGCACATTTGACGGGTTAAGTATTGCTTGGAGCGTGGCGGAATTTTTACATGATGAAGTTGGTTGCCGCACGCAGTTTGCCACTCATTATCATGAACTTACCGAATTAGCGCAAACCCGTAACGGCATAAAAAATTATCTGGTGGCGGTAAAAGAGTATGGCGAACAAGTGATTTTTATGCGTCAGATTGTGCCGGGAGGGGCGGATAAAAGTTATGGTATTCATGTGGCAAAACTGGCCGGACTGCCGCCGGAAGTGGTGAATCGGGCTAAAGTGATTTTAGAGGCGTTGGAAAATTCCTCGGCGCAGATCGATGCCGAATTAGCCGCCACCGAAAAAGCCAGCGGCGTAAAACGCGGACTCTTGATACGCCGACGCCGCAAAAATGACGATGGGTCGGAAGACGATGCGTTGCCGTTCCAGCCCCGTTTGTTTTAAAGGATAAAATACGATGAAATTTTTAGTATACAATATCGCCTACGGCACCGGTTCGCCCGGCGGAGAAGCCAAGCGGCTTTTAACCACACACCGCTATTTGCGTACTCCGGTAAAACCATTTGGCGGCATTGCCGGTTTTATCCGCAAAGAACAGCCGGATATCATTGGTTTGATTGAGGCCGACGCCGGAAGTTTCCGCACCAACCGGCGCAATCATGCGGCGTTGCTGGCCACTCAATTAGGCAATTTTAATACCGTCAGCACCCCCAAATACGGTTCCGCCTCCTGGCTTAACCGTATGCCTTATTTAAAGCATCAGCACAATGCCCTGCTTACCCGCCACCCGATGGAGAATTTTCAATTTCACTACATGGCGCGCGGTACTAAAAAATTGATTATTTCCGGCATGGTGGATGGGGTACATGTTCTGCTGGTGCATTTGGCGTTAAGTGCCGCCACCCGTCAAAAACAGTTGTTGGAACTGGCCAAGTATGTCGATTCCGGCCGACCAACCATCATTGCCGGCGACTTTAACACGTTCAGCGGCGAGTTGGAAATTACCCGTTTTTGCCGCGAACTCCAATTACTTAACGCCAATCAACAGGCCGATTTTACCTATCCGGCTTGGCAACCCCGCCAGCAGTTGGACTATATTTTATACACGCCAAGCCTTAAACTGCGGGATTTTAGAATTCCACAGGTGGAATTTTCCGACCATTTGCCGCTTATTGCCGAATTTGACAAAAAATAATTTGACACCGTTTACTAACAGATTATATTATCTTATGATTCAAATACTTTTTTTAATAAACTTTAACCGGGAGAGATGTTATGTCTGGAATTTTTAAAGCCTACGATATCCGCGGAATTTATCCGACTCAATTAACCCCTGAAATTGCCGAGAAAATCGGGCGTGCCTATGTGCAGTTTACCGGAGCTGAAAAAGTGGTTATCGGCCGTGATATGCGCCCGCACTCCATTGTAATGTTTGATGCGCTGGCCAAGGGCATTACCGGCCAAGGCGCCGATGTGATTGATTTAGGCTTATGCTCCACCCCCATGTCTTACCATGCCAACGGCGTGTTAAAGGCCGACGGCAGTATCATGATTACCGCCAGCCACAATCCCGGCGAATGGAACGGCTTCAAGTTATGCCGGGCCAACGCCGTGCCGCTTTCCGGAGCCACCGGGATTGCCGATATTGAGGCGCTGGTAATGGCGGATAATTTTACCGCCGCCGCCATCCCAGGCAAGATCTCCACTTACAATATTGCCGCCGATTATACCAAATTTTTACGGAAACACGTTAAGTTTAACCGCAAATTTAAGGTGGTGGTAGACTACGCCAACGCCATGGGTTTATATGAAATTGCCGGTATTACCGACTTGTTTGACATTATCCCCATGTATGATACTTTAGACGGTACGTTCCCGAATCATGAAGCAAATCCATTACTCCATGAAACTTTGGATGCTATTCGGGCTAAAGTGGTTGAAGTTGGTGCTGACTTCGGCGCGGCGTTTGACGGCGATGCCGACCGTTGCGGTTTTATTGACGATAAAGGCGAAATTATTCCGATGGACCTGTTCACCGCTTTAATTGCGCAGGATATTTTGTCGGAAGGGCCGGCCACTATTCTGTACGATTTGCGCAGCAGCTGGGCGGTGCGGGAGTGTATTGAAGAAAATGGCGGCACGGCCGTTATGTCGCGGGTCGGCCATGCGTTCATTAAGGCGCAAATGCGGGAGTTTGATGCCGTTTTTGCCGGAGAATTGTCCGGCCACTACTATTTTAAAGAAAATTTCACCGCCGAATCACAGGGCTTGGCGTTAATTAAACTGACCAATCTTTTAGCCGCCGCCAACGGCAAAAAACTGCATGAATTAGTCGCCCCCTTACGCCGTTATGCGTTCAGCGGTGAAATCAATTCAAAAGTGGCTGATGCTAAAAAGGTTATTGCCGCCATTAAAACTAAGTATGCCGACGGCAAAATGTATGAACTCGACGGCGTCAGCGTGGAATATGCCGATTGGCACTTTAATGTACGCTGTTCCAATACCGAACCCTTGGTGCGCTTGATTTGTGAAGCGAAAACTCCGGCATTGATGGCGGAAAAACGTGATGAACTGTTGGCGTTAATTCGCGGATAAAGGCACTATCACATGGGTAAATTGATAAAAATCAAGGATTTACAAACTAAGTTGGCCACGGTTCACGGTTCGGCAAAAATAATTTTTGCCCGGCCGGACAAGTGCGATAAAATTAAACTTATGTTTGACGTTATCCGGCAACTCCGGGCCGAACTGGAATTGCCGTTACGTTATGACCGGGTTTATTTGGCGGTTTCTGAATCGCAGGACGGGTTTGATTTTATGAATCAAGCTACGTTTTTAGCGCAGAAAACGCAACTGGCCGAATTGATTTTTACTCAGTTTGCCTCGGCCGTGCCGGACGAGTTTCAGCTTGCCCATGCTAAACAACTTTTACAACTGCCGGAACTTTTACGGGCGTATATTGATATTTTACAAGCCAATGTGCCGCTGGCCGGCTTAAGCCGTCTGCATCCGGACTGGTATGCGCCGTTGCTTGAAGAAACACAATTAACCAACGCCAATGTTCCGGCGGATTTGGCCCCGGCCATTGCCGGTAATGACCCGTTTGCCGGTGGCAGAGTGTTACGGTATGAGCATAACGAATTTATGCCGGTGGAGCTGTTGGCCGCCAGAAAATTAGATGAATTTTACGGTTACGGTTCAGTACGCAATATTTTTGCCGCTCAATTTAAGCATTTTGCGGAGGCTCGCCCGGTAGCACCAATGTTTATTACCAGTCTGCCGGGGTTGGGGAAAACCGCCCTCACCTTGTCTTATGCGCTGGCGAATCCGGAGCTTACGTTGATTTTACCGTCTCCGGATGCGTTGCAAGAGAATTTGCCGGGATTGCTCAAGGTTTTACGCCAGTATCCTCAGCACCGTTTTGTGTTGTTTTATGATGATATTGACCCCAGAGAAATCAACTGGTATAACTTCCGCACCCATATCGGCGGCTCGTTTGCCATGCCGGGCAATGTAACGCTGGTAATTGCCGCCAATTTTGATTTTCCGCCCAATGTTTTGAGTCGGGGGCGTACTGTAACGTTTCCGATTTTTGACGAATTGCGTTGCATGGATATGATTACCGATTATTTGATTCAACATAAACTGCGTAATCCGGACCCCAATTTGGCGGCCGTGATTGCCGCCGATTATGTGGAGGAGTTCGGGCAGAAAAAATTTACCGAACTTTCTCCCCGAACCTTAATCCGTTATCTGGATTTTTATATTTCCGACCGTGAAAAACGCCGGCGGATGCTGGAACTTTCACATCAGGAGCTTATTATCAAGCCGGATGCGCAACTCTTTTATGAAGAAAACATTAAGTTAATGCGCTCCCTTTACGGCGATGGCTATATTGAAGAATTGCTAAAAGAAAAATTGCGTAAATTGGGCGACGGATAAGCTGATATGTTTTTTTATGTCATAAAACGCTTGATTCTGGCCGGACTCACACTGCTGGTGATTCTGTTTGTCAGCTATCTTCTTTTACGTTTAGCGCCGGGCGACCCGACCCGCAGTACCCTATTGGGTTCCGATGCCGCCAGTACGCAAATTTCCGCCGATACCGCCGCCGGAGGCCGTTTGAACCACGCCATGCGCCAAAAATTACATTTGGATCAACCGGTTTATGTGGGGTTCTGCTATTGGTTGACCAGTGCCGCCCAAGGCGATTTCGGCACATCGGTTACTGTAGACCCCGGCAAACCGACGGTGCAAATTATTTTGGAGCGTTTGCCGGTTACACTTAAATTGAATTTATGGGCTATTCTTTTTACCTACTCTCTGGCCATTCCCATCGGCATTATCGCCGCCGGAAAACCCAACGGCGGGTTTGACCGCACTACTACTTTTATTATTTTTTTACTCTACTCTCTGCCCGTAATCTGGGTGGCACTGGTATTGCAAAGTCTATTATGCAAAGGCGGTTACTGGCCGGTTTTTCCGGTAAAAGGTATTGAGTCCACGCTGATTGCGCAACAGGAGTGGTGGCGGATTTTCGGGGCAAATGCCATGTATTATGTGTTGCCGGTGATTTGCTTAGCTTATGGCGGATTTGCCGGAATTTCACGCTATACCAGAGCCGGAATGATTGAGGTTTTAGGGCAGGACTTTATCCGTACCGCCAGAGCAAAAGGCGTATCCAACACCGGCGTGATTTTTTATCATGCGTTTAGAAACGCTTTGATTACGCTGATTACGCTGTTTGCGGGGATTCTGCCCGGTCTGGTGGCCGGCAGTATTATTGTGGAACAGATTTTTAATATTCCCGGCATGGGTTCACTCTCCATCATGGCGTTGTCCAGCCGGGATTATCCGCTGCAAATGGCGCTGTTCGCTTTTGCCGGAACGCTTACGCTGGCCGGCATTTTTATCAGCGATATGTTATACACCGTTGCCGACCCGCGCATCAAGTTAAACAGGTAATTGATTACCAGCCGATTAAGGCATCGGTTGCCTGACGGCCAATCGCCTGATTGCCTTTCCACACCGCCACCCCGGTGCGATTGTCTGTCAACGTAAGCGAAATTGAATATACCAGCTCCGTTGTGCGGCCGTCTTTTACCTTCTGCTCAATAATCGCCCCGGATAACGACAAATTCGGGGCTTTTAAGGTACCGGTCTTCAACACCGTGGACTGATCAAAATTCTCGTCATACTGCAAATCACGGATTTGCGAACTGGATTCATCACGCAACTGCCCGTCTCCGGCGGCGGCGGTAGTTACCTGTACGGTTTCAGACTCCAT
>CAZEHZ010000009.1:29806-36514 GCA_964512385.1 uncultured Victivallaceae bacterium
TTTTCCGTTAATAACGGCATGTCTATGGTATGTGTAGTGTTATTCTGCACCTTACCCAGCATCAACAACGGCATGTCGCCATTATTTTCGGCCGCAAATTTCTTTTGATAGTTGGCAAAGCCGCGACTCGACAACATCTTATTGATCGCCGTGGCCGCCGCTTCATTAAAGTCCACCGGCGACAACTGCTTCATGGACAAAATTCGATTATCCGCACTCGCCGTATCAATCCGGGTCGGCCCCGAACCACAGCCTGCCGTCAGCAAGGCGGCACCAAACATAAATATAATACCTTTATTCATAATACTTTACTCCTTTTATTCTGCTTCTTTTATATCCAACATAAAGTCCTTACAGTAACTGCTGGGCGCAACGGATTGAAAATAAACCGTTTCGCCCGGAATAATTATTTTTTGCTGCCAAGTGGAGGTCGGCCCGCTTTGCGCCATGCCGTTTTCATCCATCCAGCGGAAACGATAGTTGACGTTATAGGGATTTTCACCAGTCATACCGCTCCAGATTTGGCTGAAAAATCCGGTTCTTGTATTTACCATCGCCACCTGCGCCTGCATTAAACCATTACTGTTGGTGGCAACATTTACGCCGGTTACCGCTAAACGATCCCGTAAAAAACGATCCGTCACAACCCGTTTGTCATTAACATTCTGCACAATCGCATTTTTGTCGGCGTTTTCTACTGAATTCACCGTGTTCTGGCATCCGGTCAGGCCAACCGCCGCCATTGCCGTAAATACCGCTAAGTTGAGTTTATTCATAACTGCATGTTCCTCTTTATTTATCATAAAAACTGAAAATTTTAACACTTATATTGGTTGCCGTCGGTGCATCCACCCAAATTATAGCCGATTTTGCCAATGGTTCCAAATCGATTTTTTGCGGCGAACCGGCAATATTTAACTGCACCCGGCGTTCTGAAGCCGGCAAAGGCAACATGGCAATGCAATAGTTTTTCGGCAGCAACTCCCAACTGCGGGTATCCGCCGTATTAAACATATATTTATATGCCGACGTTGCCAATACGGTGGCGATTAACACGCCGTCATTATCCGACTCATTCGCCGCTATAATCGCCGCTATCGCCAAGGCCTCTTTCGTTAAAAATCCCAACACAATCCGGGTTATCATGGCCGGTAAGCGAGCCGAATACTCCGCCGATACCACCGCATCCATATCCGACAATACACGAGCCTCCGCACTATTTCCGCCTGCCCAAATCTCACACGCTCCTACGGTGGCGGGGTAATACACGCAAACCGGATACGCAAAACCGGTATAGCCCACATACGGCAACACCAAGTCCAGCCGTCGCTCATCATAAGCCGCACCACGATCCGCGGCAACAATCAGCAGCAATATGCCTTGACCGGTATTATCCAAAACCGGTTTTACCTGATTTAATTTTTCCGGCACGGCACGCCCGGCGGTTTTAAGCGCCGCTACATATAACTCCTGAATCAAACCGTTGGCCGGAAACGCATCATACAGTTTTTGGAACTCAATTAAAGCATTTTCCGCATCGTTATCCCGCCAGAAGCTGTAGCCGGACATGAAGACGGCAAACGGATTCAAAAAATTACCGTACTCCGGTCGGGAGTGCTGTTTCAACTCGGCCATTTGAGTTTTTACCGTCTCTCGCTTCATAAATTCGTCCGGCGTAAGTTGCAGTTTATTTACATCAAGTTCACTTTCCTGTAACTTTTTCTGATTGTTTTTACCGGCTTCGGCCACCCGTTTCTGTTCCGCCGCAATTTCAGCTTCAAACCCGGCTAACACGGCGTCTTGCGCCTCCCGCATACGCCGGATCTCCACCCGAAAATTGTCTGGCTGATTCTGCGCCAAACGGTTAAATGCGTTATACAACGGCAACAGCACCCGATCTCTGGACAGACCGCGATAAGGAATGTCATTCGGATTGGTCAACACGGCTCCGGCCTCTGCCGAGGCGTCCCGCACGCTCAACTTTGCCCGTTTATCGTAACTTTCCATCAACTCCGCCGCCCGGTTCAAATGCGTCATGCTTTTGGCATAATCACTGCGGTGAAAGTAAATTGTACCGGCCTCCAACTGCCAAGCGATTTCATCACCGGTATTGGCCCGGCTCTCCAAACGGTCGGCCAGCAGACTGTCCACTTCTTCATTATTCCCGTTTAAATGCGCCGCCACCAACTCCTGTTTTTGTTCATGCATGTGGATGATGGTTGAACATCCCATTAACGGCAACAGCAGCAATACAACGAATATATGACCGGTTTTCGCCATGAACATACCTATTTCTTTGCGCCGGCCAAGGTCCGCTCTTTTTCCAGAGCTTCACCCAGTTTGGCGGAAATTTGCGGTATTAATTCCACTATCATGGCGTTCTGATAGTCCACTTCCTCCCAATCCCGGCGGATATCCATGGGGATTGAGGACTCCAGCTGCCGTACACTGAACGGTATGCTGGCCACCAGTTTATTATCCCGAACCCGAACCAGTTCACACACGCCGTCCAGATAACGCACCCGACGCACGCCGGAGGTACCGCTAAGCAGTTTTTTAGGGGCTTCTTCTTTAAAATTAAACCGGGTAATATTAGTTAACACAACATAACCCGCCACCTCTTCCTGATTGATTCTGGCATTCTGATTCGGGGCGGCGGTGGGGGAATAGGCAATCGCCATTTCTTCCATGGCCGCTACCCGGTCTTGACGTTCAAACAACGTTATACCCTGCTCCAGCAGAGCCGATTTCAGGCCGTAAATATAATTTTCCAGCGACGGCGGCAGCCAACCGTGCGACATTTGCATTTTAGGTGTGGTTATAGCCACCGTATACGTAACCATATCCTCCCGCCCAATCCCCATTTTCATCAAGGCGGTATCAATATTGCCGAACAGCGTATTCAGATTCGGCGAGGTTACCCGCTCGCTCTGCCCCACAATTTCTCCGGTGGAGCAGTTTACCATCTGTAACACCAAACTGTAATTGTCGGCCACTTTGGACACGGTGGGGATTAACAACTTGTCCACGCCTTTTAATTTGCCGAACTCGGCGGTGGCGGTATTTTCATCCACCATGCCGGAGTTCTGCTGAAACTGCACCTCCGTCATTATGGTGGCCAGTGCCGAGCGGTTTATAACCTGATACTGCGGCCCCAAGGCGGCTTCAATGGCGGCGGAAATTCCTTTCAGCTCACTTTCCGGCAGATGACCGGACAGGACTTTGGTTTCCGCTACAGCCAGAGTCTCTTTTTCGGCGGCCGGAGCCGCAGTCGGTTCGACGGCCAAAGTGGTTGCTCCTATTGCCGGAGTATCTTCTGCCAATGCTGTAATGCCGGTTAATACACCGCAAAATACAACGGCCAGAACTGTAAATAATTTTTGAGTCATCATATCACCTTTTTCCATTATTGTTTCAATGTGCCGGGATCTTCCATAAACATATCGCCCAACAGGTAATCCGGTTTGGGCTCCACCTTTTTGGCCGGTTCAAATTTCTTATTTTCAAATTGCTTATGGAAATCCGCCGCCGCCGTTTTTAATGCCGAACTTAACGTGGACTGAAAAATATTTTTATCCACAAACTCTGCACTATAAGGCTGTTGCTCCTTATAGACACCGGTATAGACATTGCCGTAACAGTTTTGTTGAGTCTTTAAATCAATGATTTTTATAATTACATCCAGCTCATAAATTTTAGTAGAGGTTTCAACGCCGTAGCCTTTAAAACTTTTCTCTTTTATCCGCATATCCGCCACCGTGCCGCTGATCAAGTGTGTAAGCCCGGTTGCTTTAGCGAGTTTTTGGTAGAAATCCTGCGGAAAGTCCGGTTCCTGCGCCAGTTTTTGCACCGCCGCCGCCACCACTTGGCTATCCAGACAGTTAAATTCGCCCGCATAAGAACCTAAATAACTGCCGAAATAATCGGCGGCCAACACCACCGGCCGGGCTTCGCCATTAACGGTTTTTTCATAAATCTGCTGCCAGCGCGCCCAGTCAAACTGCTTTTGCGCCAACTCCCAATCAAATGACTTTTCCCGCACATAAGCGTTGTCATAGGCATTAACCGCCCCGATTACGCCGTTCATATACCAGTCGCTGCCGTAATTACTGCCGGCCTCGGCGGTTTTCTCCTGCGGACGCACCATCGGCGTAAAGTCCGGTTTAGCCAGAAAGTTCAAGCCTTTGATATCCGTGGTGGAAAAATCCAGCACCGCCACGGTCAACGGAGTAAGTTTTTCCGCTTGCTCCTTGTTGTCCGCCGCGGTTACGGTAATCCCCAGCATCAGAGCCGCTATTGCGGTAACATATTTATTCATAATTTTTATTCTCTCCTAATTAAAAACATTACTATGCTATAAATTATCACGCTATTTGTTTTTGACAAGTTTTTTTTACCTTATGCTCCCGTTATTCTATAATTTTCTTTCTTCATTTTTACAAAAATAGCCGGAGCATTCGATTTTGAACGCTCCGGCTGAGGCGAGAATATCCAATTCTAATAAAAATCCACTTTTGCCTTATCGACTGAATAATAATTATTATTTAATGCAGTCGCAACGCTTTAAGTAATTTGCCGATGGCACGGAAAACTGCATAAACTCAATTCTGTCCGCTTCCGGTAAAGCACTGATTAACAGTTTGCGGATTTCGTCGGTGCCAAAATCAAAAGCTGATTGACCGTGCTTATTCTTTGCTTTGATGTTCGCCCCGGCATCCAGCAACATGCGCACTGCCTCGGCACTGTGCTGGCGAGAGGCGTTAATCAATGGCGTATCGCCGTTATTATCCACACAATTTACATCTATTTTCTTCTCAATCAACTTGGCTATTACATCGGTTCGCAAGTTGTTCAAGGTCATCAAGGCATTACGGCCATCGTAATCTTTGGCGTTTATATCCGCTCCGGCCGCCACCAGAATGTCTATTGCTTTGGCGGTGTTTGCCTTTAACAAAGGAGTCTTTTGGTCGGCATCACGTTCATTCGGGTCAGCTTTTGCTTTTAACAAAAACTCCATCAAGTCAAAATCATCGCACTGCCCCGCCCAACTTAATAAACTTCTGCCGCCATGTACCCAATGCGCATTCGGGTCGGCTCCTTTAGCCACCAGATAATCCATCATTTCACGATTACCGTACATTACGGCCAAGCACAGCATGGAGTCGCCATTAAAAAACTTGTTATTTATCTCCCAGCCGGAAGCAAATAATTTGTCCATCAATTTAATATCGCCGGAGGCCAACACGCCGCAAACCGCCTTGCCGTTACTCAAATTTCCTTCCAGCGTATATTCAACTCCGGCATCCAGCAGCATAATCACCATTTCACGACTGGCAAGATAACGGTTCTTCAGCTCCATCGCGGTCAAATTACTGCGTTTAGGAGTCGGACTTTTTGCTTTATCATCGCCAATCCGAATATCAATTTGCCGGGTTATAAATAGATATTCTTCACAATCCTGAGCAAAATTATTCAATGCACCACGCAAAGGCGTGCCGGACAGCATACTGCTGTGCCGGGGATCAGCATTATTCTTCAATAACAGCTTGGCTATCTCGTTTCTGCGTTGACGCACCGCCACGGTTAAAGCACTGCTGGGGGTATGCATGGCGTTTTCGGTGGAGTTCACATCGGCTCCGGCATCCAGCAGCAACTTCACGGTATCAATATTATTCATATAAATAGCGGAAATCAGTGCTTTGGAATTTTTATCCGGCTTTACTCCGGCATCCAGCATAAGTTTAATGCTTTGGGATTTAGCAGGGCAAATAGCTATAACGGTGGCTAACAACTCATCGTTATACAGCGGAATGTTCCGCTTTTTATATTGTGCCAAAACCTCTTCCACCATTTCGGTACTGCCGGAGGCCAACAGCGCATTGATAAACTCCAACTCCATAGTGTTGTCGACACAATAAATATTTTCAACCACAAATTTAAACAACTCCACATTGCCGCTGGTAATTGATTTAAAAAACAACCTTCTTTCATCACCGGCGTCCAGACTCAGCGTATTCTTTTGTAACATTTTCAACAATAAGTGCGGCGGAAGCTCCGGAATCATATCATGATTGATTAATTCGGTATTGGAGTCAATTAAAAATTCCGCCATTTCCCAATTTCCGCAGCTGATGGCGTCGCTTAAAAGATGGGTACGTTCTCTTGGACCGAACCGTTTTTCGGCAAGGAGAGCCTTTACTTGCTGAACTTGAAAATTTCTTACCGCATTTTGAGCATTGATAATGTCCGGCATGCCGGCCAATAAACTTTCGCCCAGGCATACACTGCCGCAACTTAACCAGCAGACTGCCAATAATCCGTGAAACGTTCTTTTCATTAAAGCCCCCTTTTCAATGTTTTAAAAGTTATTTTCTACATCAATATAAAACCATAAATTCCGCTTGTCAAGTGCTTTATCATAAATTTTGGTAAAAACGCTCCGTCCGACGGAGCGTTTTAGCGGATTTGTTTATTTAGTCGCTTATGCAAAACCGGCTATATCGTTAATAATAAAAAAACTTAAATCATAAAAATCGTATCAATAAATGCAAGGTTTTGAGCGTTGAACTATGTTTTATGCCTGAAGCGCTCCGGCATTAACCATGCCTCCGCTGGAAGCCTCCGGTGCTTTTTGTCGTATACTGCGTTGGCGGCGCCGCTCATGTACTAAAGTACACTAAAGCTACTTGCCGCCTTGTCTACAACAAA
>CAZEHZ010000010.1:0-33134 GCA_964512385.1 uncultured Victivallaceae bacterium
AAATCTTGCGTTTATTTATGTGCTTTTTATGATTTAAATTTTTAATTATTAAAAATTTAGCCGATTTTGCATAATCGACTAGTTAAACGCTAAGCCACATTACACGGCCGGTAATGCAAAGGGTGATTTTGGTATCGCCGTTTTGCATTACCGACTATCTTACAGCGTTAGTTCCTGATAATTATTTAATGCCGATTGATTTTCCAGTTCCAGTACCCGAATCGTATCTCTGGTACTTTCAATGGCGGCAATCGCCGGACGCCTGCCCTGCTTTACGCATTTGGCAAAGTAGGCGATTTCATTAAAATAGCAGTTTTTTGCTTTGGATTTTACCTTTTTCAGTTTCTGATCCATCTGATATATCGTCAGGCAATCGCCGGACGCATATAGGGTGGCGTCTTCAAATATCGCCGCCATACCGCACTGCCATTCGCCACGCGCCCAAGAACTTTCGGCCGCAACAATCGGTCCGTCGGGGTAAATAAAATCCACGCTTAAATCGTCGATTCCGCCGCTTTTCACCACTACGCCGCGGGCAATCAAACTGGCCGGAGTGCCAAGCATCGACAAAATAAAGTCGGCATCATGAATATGCAAGTCCATCAAAGCGCCGCCGGAGCGTTTTACCTCCCGAAACCAGCCGCCCGGAAAACTGCCCATCCGTTTTAATGAAAACCGCAAAAGTTTGCCGTACTTGCCGGACTCGTACGCCTGACGAATCTTGTTAAATATGGCATCAAATCGCAAACATTGCGCAATCATCAATAATTTGCCGGTATCGTAAGAGGTTTTTATCATCTTATCGCAGTCGGCGGAATTCAATGCCATCGGTTTTTCACACAGAACATGAAAACCGTCATTCATAGCCCGGCACGAATATTCGCAGTGCAAATCGGAGGGCAGACAAATGTCAATATAGTCCAAATCCGGTTCCGCCTTAATCAAATCTTCATACGAGGTATAGCAACGCAGGGTTTCCATACTGGTTTTGCCGCTGTTGCCAAAGTTTAACGCCACATTGTTCAGTTTAAATTTAGTGGGGTCAATATCGCATACCGCCACTAATTTCACATCTTTTTGTTCTCCGTACTGAGCGGCATGGCAATGCCCCATGCCGCCAAAACCGAGAATCGCCGCTTTTAAAATCTTTTTCCCGGTAGCCATCATAAAAGCCTTAGTTGAGTTTTGCCAATTTTTCTTTTAAGAAACCTACCGCCATGGTAATATCGCCCACCGGGTCATCGCCGCATTCACGTTCGATGGTCAAAAATCCGTTATAGCCGATCTCTTTTAACGCCGCCAGATATTCGTTCCACGGCACCATGCCGGAGCCCAGCGGAACTTCGGCAAAACCGGACGCACGGGCGGTAATATTGCGCAACGAACCGTCCGGATTGCGCAGGCCGTAGAATTTAGCCGATGAACCGACATAAAGATTGTTGGCATCTTTAGCGTGAGTATGCACAATATACGGCGCCAGCGTCTTTACGGCATAGACGGGGTCTTCACAAGAGACGCCGCGCAGGTTGGCCGGGTCCAGATTCACGCCCAGGCCTTTGCTGTCCACCGCTTCAATAAAGCACTTTAACACATCGGCCAGTTCCGGGCCGGTTTCAATAGCCATAACGCAACCTTTGGCGGCGGCGTATTCGGCCACTTGGCGAACACTTTTCACCATAGTTGGGTAAACCGGGTCGCCGGGGCAGTCCGGCACATAGCCGATATGAGTGGTGATAACTTTTACGTTTAACTTGGCGGCGGAGTCGATAATTTTCTTCATTAACGCCACCCGGCCGCGATATTCGTGTTCCAGCTGGAACGAGCCGCCCAAATCGGCGCAAATTGCGGTAATCACCAACCCGTGTTTTTTCACTTCGGCATCCAGTGCGGCGATTTCCTGATCGGTACAGTTGGATAAATCGATACCGTTCTCATGTTTCACTTGAATCTGTATGCCCTGTACGCCGATTTCGGCGGCAAAGTCAATATCTTCAAACAACGGCTTGCGTAAAAGTTCGGCAATTACACCTATCTTCATGGTAAACTCTCCATTATTTATGTTTTTTGATAAATCCCACTTGAATTATCTTGCTATGTGATTTAATTTACAGCAGGATAAGAAAATTGAAATGGATAAAAACCGCATTATGAATGACAAAAAAAAACTTGCTGTACACCGCACGCCGAAAGGGATAATGCAGTCGGTACACAAAGCGTATGGGCTGATGATTATCGGCGGCGGTACGGTGTATTCGCCGGCGGACTCGTTTGGCGGGTGTCCGCTACGGTATTTTGAACATTACAGTTTGTCGCACATGCACGACGGAGCGGGGCGGCTGTGGCTGGACGGTAAAGAGTATGATGTCATGCCCGGCGATGCGATATTGATGACGCCGGGCACGGTAAATCGTTATGGCGGCTGGCACGGAAAACCGTATATCGAGGACACGATAACGTTTTTCGGCCCGGTGGCGGATATGCTGAAAAAGGCCGGAGTATTGACGGCCGGGGTGATTCATTTTGGCAAGGTGCGGCGGTTGCTGCCGATTCAGCACTGGCAGTGTGATCCGGCGCACGCCTCGCAGATAAAAGCGAATATTGAATTGCAGAAATTGTTGGTGGATTTGTATTTGGAGAATCGGGAACCGACCTCCGGCCATCCGAAATTTGAGTTGTTGCTGACGGAAATAAAGAGTGATATAAGCCGTTGGTGGACGGTGGCGGACATGGCGGAATACTGCGGGGTTTCGGATGACCAGTTGCGGCGGATATTCCTGAAACACACCGGTTGCCTGCCGAAACTTTATGTGGACCGGTATAAACTGCGGCGGGCGGGGGAGTTGTTGACCGGCACGGAAAAAAACATCAGTCAAATTGCGCAGGAGCTGGGTTATTTGGACCAGTATCATTTTTCGCGGCGGTTTAAAGCGATTATGGGCTTGTCGCCCCAACAGTATCGGCTGAATGCGTTTCATCACGCCACACATTGACCGAAAAAACTAAAACCTCACCGGGGCAGGCGGAACTTCCGGACTCCCCACCAGCCAAGTGAAGCCCCACACAAAAGCCAGCTGAGATGAAAAATCTATGCCATCACCAACCAAGGGAAGCCCCCCAAAAAACAAAAGCCAGCTGAGATGAAAAATCTATGCCATCACCAACCAAGGGAAGCCCTCCCACAAAACAAAAAAGCCGCCCCTTAGGACGGCGGATTTTTAAATGGAGCGAGTGACCGGAATCGAACCGGCGACAATCACGTTGGCAACGTGATGCTCTACCAGCTGAGCTACACTCGCAAATCTCAGTATGTGCTTAATATAGTGTGTGGTTGAAAATTGTCAAGCTCGGAAATAAAAAAATTTGAATTATTTTGCCGATAAAAAGGATTTTTCATGGGCAAAGAGCTTTAGCAACACAATCAACGCATAGGCACTGGAACGGGAACACGGGGCGCCATCGCCATATTCGTTCAAACCGCCGGCAAAATAGGGAAAAATGGAGTCATCCAGCTGGCGGGAGAATAAAGCTTTCAGGGCGGCAACCTCGGCATCGGCAGTAAATTTATGACTTACGGCCAACGGCTCAGCTTCCAGCAGTGTATTTAAAATGACTGGAATGCCGGCAATGGTTTGTTCAAAAAAACCGTCCGGCTGCTGGTCTTTATGGACGGCGGCCAAAAACTTTTCCACGGCGGTTAAATAGGTTTTGTTTCCGGTGGCCCGATAAGCGCAAAGCAGGCCTAAGCTGGACAAATCGTCATTAGACTTATGCAGGCCGCCCTGCGGGTCGGCAGTTGGAGTCTGCATGGTCTCTTTTAGAATTGTGCGATAATAACCATCGGGTTGCTGAACGTATTTTTCATAGCGGGCGGCAAAATTGGTAAAGAAATCGCCGATCCATTTTTTGTCACCGGTGGCTAAATACAGCTGATAAAAAAAGTTCAAACTGCCGCCGGAAAAATCGCCGACAACGTCATTACGCATTAAAGCACTGCCGTCCCGGAACTTGGGTTCAAAATCCACGCCCCACAACGGCCAGCCGTCGGAGTCCTGCCCGTGGCGCAGATACC
The DNA here is from genome assembly GCA_964512385.1 of uncultured Victivallaceae bacterium. Lineage (GTDB taxonomy): Bacteria > Verrucomicrobiota > Lentisphaeria > Victivallales > Victivallaceae > CALXXL01. The sequence continues at coordinate 4,070 of CAZEHZ010000010.1, forward strand.
ATTCGCCCCATAGAATCGCCCGGTTTAAAAACTCTTCCCGCCGGGTTTCACGGTAGAACTCTAAAAAGCCCCACGCCCCGGACAAACCGTCACGAACATAGCACCAGGTGGACTGCGGAGTATGTTCCCGCAGTGCGCCGTAATGGTCGGCCAGAAACGGATCAAAAATCTGTAGCGACTTCAAATATTCGCCCATTTTCATTGCCGTTTTGTAATATCTCGGTTCATCAAAAACTCTGGCGGCGCTGAACAACCCCATAGCGGCGAACGCAATCGCCCATTCGGTGGCGGACACCTGCGGCGCACCGCACGTATCGTATGAAAAGAAGAAACTGCCCGCACCGGGTTCAAAATCGCAGAATCGAATCTGATTACGCACATAATATTCGGCAATGCCCTGAGCGCATTTTAAGCCTTCACTGCTTAACGCAGTTACATTCTGAATAATACTCATCTTAAAAAACTCCTGTTTTGCTGATTATTCCATAGCGGTAAGAAAACGTTCTTCGCCGGCAAACAGCTTTAACAACACAATCAACGCATATCCGCTGGAGCGAGTGGACAAATTGCCGTCGCCGTATTCATCGAGTCCGCCGCGCAAAGCCGGCACCACGTCGCCTTTATGCTGGCGGGAGAACATAAATTCCAATGCCCGTCTGGCACCGTTCAGCCAGACGTCCGGCCACGGTCCCAGCACGCCTTCGGCCTCAAGCATAATATTAAGCAGTACCGGAATCCCGGCCACGGTCGGCTCAAAACTGCCGTTATCCTGTTGAGCGTCAAAACAGCCGTTAATAAACTTGGCAATGCCGTCTAAATATTTGCGTTCGCCGGTAACCCGGTAGGCGGCCAGCAGACCTAAGCTGGAAAAGTCGTCATTAGTGCGGTGCAGACTCTTTTGCGGGTCATCAACCGTCTGTTGAGTATGCTTGTCTATCGTTACAAAAAAGCCGTTATTCTGCTGGACATTGGCCAGATAAAATTCGGCAAAATCCACAAAACGCCCGCCGATATATTTGTCATCGCCGGTCGCCTTATAAAGTTGATAGAAAAAATTCAAACTTCCGCCGTGGAAATTACCCAGTAAATTATTGTGCATAACCGGAGTCCCGCCCATCGACGGCGCAAACTCCACGCCCCACAGCGGCAAGCCGTTTTCATCACAGCCATGCCGGTAAAACCAGTCGGCCCACAGTTTGGCCCGTTCCAAATACTCCTCTTTGCCGCTCAAGCGATAGTATTCGATAAACGCCCACGCCGCCGACAGCGCATCACGCACATAGCACCACGGCGTCAACTGCGTCATTTCTCGAATCGCCCCGTAATGAGTCTTGTTATACGGGTCAAAAATCTGCAGAGTCCGCAAATAATTGATCATTTTTTCGGCGGAATACGCATAAATATCTTCGGAAAAAGCGGTTCCGGCGGCCGCCATTGCCATACTGCCGAACGCCATTAACCAGTTACAGCTCACCGGCGAAGGCTGACCGATAAAACTTACGGTTGCCGGAAAAGTTCCCGCTCCATGAATATAATCACGGTAACGCACCTGATTATTGGCATACCAGTCGGCAAGATTATGCGCACACTGCAAGCCATCCGGACGCATATCTTTTAACGCTTCAAGCATCAGCATATTTCACTCCTTAGTTAAAATATTTTACATAGTCTCCGGGGATATAATACACTATCTTTAACAAATTTCCAGTGTCCCGGTAAAAAAAAACTTGCTTTTTTTATAAATCGTCCTATAATAAAAAACATATATGGTGTAAAACTTACATAAAGGAAGGATTTTTTATGACCTTAAAACGTTTTGCCGGCGCAATACTCGGCGCCACGGCGTTGCTTTACGGCGGCGCATTATTAGGAACGGACTATGAATTGAAGTCCGTTGGCGGCGGTTTTCAGCTGAACGGCGACCGTCTGGAGTTGTCTATTCACAGCCAGTTTATTGTGGTAACGCCAGAGTGGATGCAGCGTTATTACTCCGTAACCGGCCCGGCCGACTATTTGACCGCCGCCGACCAGCAAAGTGCGCAGGTGGTGCAGACCGGGCGGGATGACGAGTTTAAATTGTTAAATTATTCAGCGGCAGTAAGGGATGACGCCGTAATTTATACGCTGGATGCCGAACTGCTGAAAAATGTCCCGGCCTCTATTGAATACACCATGTTCATGCCGCCGGTAGTATTGCTGAGCGGTGCCGAGTTTACCGCCGAGCTGGAAAACGGCCAGACCATCAGCGGCGTTATCCCGGAAGAGTATACACAAACTCAAGTTCATTACTATTTCCGAAACGCCAAATCTGCGGTATTTAAAACTAAATTCGGCACGTTGTCGCTAAAAGTTCTGGCCGGAATGCCGTTCAATTTGGGCGATCGCCGCTTTAATCAGTTTGAGAACCGTTACGGTTACTGGTTCGGCTATCAGGTGGACATGCAGGCCAATCAGCCGATTCACAATCAGCTGGAGGTCAAGTTTGTAAAAGCCGCCGATGTGGTACTGCCGCAAACCGTGGCGGTGGACAACACCAAAATTATTCCGGTTGCCGATGATGACAACGCCGTGGTAATGCCTGAAAAAACTAAACGCCGTTTACTGCCGACGCCGCAGCAATATACTCCGCAAGACGGCGTGTATGCGCTGACGGCAGATTCCGCCGTAAGCATTTCCGCCCCGAACCATGAATTAGACCGTTTGGCCGCCGCCGCCGACCGGGTACTGCGTAAACAGTCCAGAATGCCGCTGTATGTGGACAACAGCTCGGCGCAGGCCGATGTTCAGGTGGTGGTTGGCGATAAATTCGGCAATTTAACCGCTCCGGAAAATCCCGAAGGCTATACACTGCAGGTAACCCGGCAGGGCGTCCGCATTGTCTCCCGCACGCCGCGCGGCTGCTTCTATGGTTTGCAGACGCTGCGTAACTTGTACAATCCGGAAAATAACTCTTTTGACCAATGCACCATCGTCGATTACCCCGATATGGAGTATCGCGGCGCCATGTTTCTGGTGGACGATTATTCGATTGTAGCACATAAGTACATGATTGAAAACATGCTGGCTCCGCTGAAGATGAACGAAATTATTATGGAGTGCGAATATGCCAAGTGGGATGCCACCAAAGATATTCATCAACCCCACGGTATTTCCAAGTCCGACATTGCCGAGCTGATAAAAATTGCCAATGACAATTATATTGATGTCTCACCGCTGTTCCAGACTCTTGGCCACTGCGAATGGCTGTTTCAGGACGGCAAAAATCTGGATATGGCCGAAGACCCCGCTTATCCCTACGCTTATAACGTGTCTCACCCGGATTTGTATCCGTTAATGGATTCAATTCTGGACGAAATTGTGGAAACGTTCAATAATCCGAAATATCTGCACATCGGCCACGATGAAGTTTTCTTTTTTCTGGAAGCCAAATTCCCCAATCGGCCGGAAAACGTGGCGAAGGGTGCCAAAAAGATTATTTATGACGACGTTATGCACTACTATGACTACGCTAAAAAACGCAATATGCGCTTAATGATGTGGCACGACATGTTCGCTACTCGTGAAGAGTGCCCCGAAAACGGCTTTGGCGGCAAACCCCACTTTGTGGCCGAACTCCGCCCGCAACTGCCGAAAGACATTGTTATTGCCGACTGGCGTTACTCCGGCGGGTATACCGAATATAAGGATGTGGAAACTTTCCGCAACGAAGGTTTTGATGTAATCGGCTGTACCTGGTATGATCCGGGCAATATCGAAAACTTGTCTAAAGCCGTAAAAAAACATGGCGGCATGGGCATGTTCCAAACCATTTGGAACGGTTATTTCGGTAATAAACAGGTTCTGCAGGACGGGTTTAACCAGATCGCCCCATACGTGCGTACCGCCTGCTGGAGCTGGCACACCGCCGACGCCGCCAACACCTACGATTCGCATGAAGTCGCCGCCGGATTCTATGAAAAAATGAAGGAAATCAAGCCGGCCGCCGGTAAAATGCTGGACCTTGACAATGCGGCTAATTTAGAGATTACCGCCGCTAATAATCCGTTCCTTTATATGGATACCTACGGCATTGATTCCGTGCTGAAACCGGGTAACACCCGCATTGGTCAAGTCGAATTCATGTTGCCGGGTAAAGACGGTAAACTCTATGCCGCCGCCGTAAAAAGCAATATTCTGCCCGATGCGCCGCCGCAGATTGATTTGAACGTAAAGCCGTTTAAAGCCGATAAACTCTTTTTACTGCATACGATTATTTCAGCTCCGGCCAAACGTCTTGACCCGGTGGCGAATCTCCGGATAACCTACGCCGACGGCTCCACAACCGAGTCGCCGATCGCCTATTATCGTGATATTGCCCCTCTGAACGAGCCGTTTAACCATAACCTGAGTCCCATAAATTCAGTGGATATTGCCGGTAATCACATCTGGTATATGACATGGCAAAACCCCTTCCCCGAACGCGAAATTGCAAAGATTTCAATTGATTCTTTAAATTACGCCTACTACTTATTTGCCATAACCGCCGCTGAATAATTATCAACGCAACAAGCCCCGTATTCTTTTGAGTACGGGGCTTGTTTTATCTATTTTAGTCGATACGCAAAAAGTGCTTTTGCATTATCGGCTATTTATGTTATTTACGGCCTAAACGTTCAATAGTTACCTGCACCAGCGAGGGCATTTCTTTGCCGGTGTAGTCAATATGAGACGCTTCTTCAATGGTCTTATGCAGTTCATAACATGCGGTTGAGTAATCCACTTTGCACAATTCGCAAACTAAACGGATACCGCGGTCGCGCAATTTTTTGTTGGACACCTGCACATAGTTCATCCAGTTGCCGCTGATGCGGCCGTAAAGCACCATGGTGCCGCTGCTCATGGTGTTCAGCACCAGTTTTACCAGCAGTTTTTCCATTAAGCCCAACGGCGAAACCGGCGTAACCGCTTTCACAAAGAAGTCGGCATGGGCATGGTTTTCCGTGCCGCCCAGCCAAATGGAGTAGGAACGGTCAAACAACTTTTTCTGTTCCGCCATACCCGCATTAAATCCGGCCAGTTTGCCGTGTTCAAATTCGCCGTTAAGCGAGATAGCAACGGACGGATGCCTGGCAAAACGATCCGCATCGTACTCTTTACCCACCAGAAAACGCAACAGTTCAGAGCTTTTAATCTGCGGCGGATTTTTTACAATCGCTTCTTCGGCATTCATGCGGACATAGTCGGACGGAGTCCAGTCCAAACAACGCAACTCACGTTCGCCCATCTGCTTAAACCACGCATCACGGGTAGTGCGCTGCGGGTCTTTTACAAACGCCCAGCTGGGCACTACGGTGTCGTCGTCATGCTTCTTAAACGGCGGCAGCATAAAAGTGGGGGAGCGTTCGGTGGTGTCGGTAAAGATATCAAACAGATATTCGTCGGCAAAATAGGTGATTAAGCCACGTTCTTTGTAGATGGCTTCTTCGGTGCGTAACAGTTCGGCAATGGATTCGGCGTTGGCGTCTTCATGAATGGCGTCGATAATCTTTTTAAGTTCAACCACCGGGTTATAGTCCTGCCATTTAAAGCTGTCGTATTCGGCTTTGGTCAACTGTTCGGCAAAGTAGCGCTTAATCCAGAGTTCCTGAGCATATTCGGCGGTCATCTGTTCGCAAGTAGTGGCCTGCATGCGGGTGGAACCGGCGATGGCCATGGGGCAGCAGTACAAATCCAGCACCGTTACGCGGGGGTCTTCAATGGCAATGCGGGAACGTTCAATGTATTTGCACAGAATATCCGCCGGGTTGTTAAACAGTAAAAATACCTTACTGCCGCGATCCAAGGCTTCGGCCACGGTACCCAGCACACTGCTGGTTTCGCCGCCTTCGGTAATGGCCACCAGCATATCATTACTGTTCATGTTGTACTGTCGCACCTGTTCACGACCGAATTCGGCATAGTCTTCAAAACTTTCCACCGACTTTACCAGCGCATAGTCGCCGCCGGTCATGATGGAGAATACCAGATTGCTCCAGTCTTTAACTTTTTCATAAACAGCGGGTTTATGGTGTTTTAAATCGGTAAAGAACCGCCGCCAGGCGGACTCCATAATAATGCTGATGCGGCCGGTGGCACCGCAACCGGAAAAGATGATGCGGCCGCCGTTTTTCAGAGTCTGATAGCCGTCTTCGGCGAGTTTGGCAAACTGCGGCCCGGCGAACATTTTTTCCGCCATCGGGATAATATCATAATCCACATCAAGCAGCATTTTTACGCCGTCGGCGGCGTTCTTTTTAAACACCTGCTCCAAGTTGGCGGTTTGGGGGTTGGACTGTTCGGTGGGGAGCATGCCCAAATGAAACTGAGTTTCATTGTTCAGAAAATCGTCCGCCATCTGTTTGGCAATCTGATTCATTTTTATTAAGCCTTTCAATTTATTAGCCTGTAATATTTTATAAGTATACTGACCCGGTGGCCAGAAATTTATATTGATGGATTAAACCGCCGCCGCCGACGGTTTCGGTTATTTCCGGAATATCGTCCACGGTGCCATCTAAAAACTCGTGCAGGCGGCGGGCGGTTTCGCACCATCTCTGCCGCTGGCCGGCCAGCCGAATCTGCATCACCTCAAAGCCCTGCACCTTGCCCCGTTCATACCACTGCCGCCGGAACGACTCTTCCGCCTGCGTAAAATCGGCAATAATCTGCTGAATCAAGGTATCAAAATCCCACTCCGCCACGGCGGTTTTGCCCTTAAACCAGCGAATCTGCAGTGCGGCGATAAACTCAATTTTATGAATCATCAGCCGCAACAATATTTCGGCATGGCTAAGCCGACCGGCGGTAAGCGAGTCCGGCTGGGCGGCGTATGCCGCCACTTTTTGTAATAACTCATTTAAAATCTGTACAATTTCCGCCCAATATTGCGGCGGCTGGGTGGCGGACTGTTCCTTATAGTAGATTTGCAGCAAGGGGTCATCCCACAACACGCCGGGAGCATACAGGGCGTGCGCCCCGGCCTGCTCATTCATGCGGCCCAGTTCCAGCTGTAAATCATAGTCCGCCCCGTTGGACAAAACCGCAAAGCGGGCCGCCGCCGGAGTGGAATTGTTTTTATACAGCAAATCGGCGGCAAAGGTGAGTCCGGACAATGCCGACCCCCAGTCGCAAAAGCCGCCGTCATCGCCCCAGAGCGAGAAAATAATCTCGGTAACGCCGGACTCCCGACACGCCGCAATACAGGGAGTTACGGTATTTTTAGTAGTTTCATGGTCATACCATAAGGTTCGCCACGTCCACACGCCGGTAGTCATAACCGGAGTGGAGCCTAAACGTTTATGACGGCGAATCCACTCCAGATAAAATTCCTTGTCGGTATGAAAATAGTCCCAATAGGCCAACTGCACGGCGGGCGGAATTTGGGCAATAACATCATCGGGGGTAATAGCTTCCGAATCATAATAGTCCATATTTTTACTGGCCATGCGGAAATACATGTCCGACCAAATCATGGGGTGGAAGCCGAACTCGCCGCACATCGCCACCACCTTATTCAGATGCTCATTATAAATATCAAAACCCCGCCGGTAGCCGTTCAGGTCAATATAACGGCCACGGCCTAAGTCGTGAGTTTCGTCCATGCCCAGATGAATACGTTTACTGCGGAAGGCGGCGGCATAGAACTGCATCATTTTGCGAATCAGCTTATACGAGTCCGGCTCGGTGGTCAATAAACAGGCCGGAGTGTCGGAAATTTTAGCGTAGTGCGGCCAGCGTAACACCGGCTCCAAATGGCCTAAGGCCTGAATGCAACCCGCCAGTTCCACGCCCAATTTATCGGCAAAATCATCAAGTTCCTGCAACTCCTTAAGCGTGTAACTGCCCCGCAGATAGCCAAAATAAGGTTCATCGGGCAGCGTATAGGTGTCTTTGGTATAGAACATGGCCATATTGCACCCCATTAACGCACAGGCGGCAATATAGCGTTTTAAATATTTGGCGTTAAACACAAAATTCCGGCAGGCGTCCAACAGCACCGCAAAGGTGGTAAAATCGCTGGCCGACTCCTCAACTTGAGTTCCAGCCACCGCCGACGCCACCGCCCGGCATAACGCCGCTTTACTGGTGGCGGCAATATGGCAAACGCCGTTTTCCACTTTTAATTTATACTCATTCCCGCTTGCTCCGGTCAGTTCCGGCCGGAGTTCCAAGTCGCCATGTTCAGCGGCATAAACCGGATAAAATTCGCTTAAAGCGGCCAGTAACGCCGTAACTTCAGCATCTAACATGTTGGGATTAAAAAACATACGCAAATTATTCATATCGCCGTATCGACTCCATAACTTTTTGAGCCTCCGCCGCAACGTGGAAGAACTCGGCAGACTCCCGCATTAACGCAATTTTAATGCTGTCGGCCGGCATTTGCAACTTTTCATAACCTTTCAGCAGACTGTTTAAGGTATTAAACCGGTAATAATTATTGTCAAACTGCACAAAAATCTCATACAGCATAGTTAACGCCTGTTTGGTGTCGCCATAGGATAGATGGTAGTTGGCGATTTCCAGTTTAACCGCCGGGTCTTGCGGCGCGAGTTGCTGGGCGTAGAACAAATATTTGCCCAACTCCTCCACGGTAACGGCGTGGCGGCACAGCCCGCCCAACAGCCATAACGCCGCCGGAGTTTGTTCCGGATTCAGCTTAAACGTGCCGCCGGAAGTAATCGCCTTATACAAATCCGGGTATTTTTGCGCCACAAAATTAACAAAAAAGCGGTAATCCCGCTTATAAATTTCCAGCTTGCCCGCCTGACTGGTAACTTGACCGGGATGCACCCGATGCAGTAACCGCACGGTATTCTGATAATGCACCGGCCCCCGCATCCGCAACCGCAACCACATAAAAATATCGGCCGCCCCGGACGCTTTACCCTGATCGGTCTCCTGAAAATTCCCGACTTCCAGCACATAACTCCGCCGCATAATTAAAGCGTTGTTATTCATTGGGGAACGCAACAGCATTAAAAAGTCGCTGAACACGCCGCCCATGCTGGACTGCTGAAAACCGTCTTTCTCATTAAATAAAAATTTGCGGGCGTAACTGCACGAATATTCGGGGTGAGCATCTAAAAAATCAATAACTTCCGGCACATTAAACGGCAACATTACATCATCATGGTCAAAAATCATGACATATTCGCCTTGGCTGGCCTCCACCATTTTGGCGGCACACTTGGCCACGCCCAGATTTTCCGGCGACTGAAAAACTTTAACCAGCCCCGGATAAACCGTTTCGTAGGATTTAATGATATTAAAAGTAGTGTCCGGAGAACAATCGTCCCATAAAATAATTTCGGTATCCGGTAGATTTTTCACTACGTTGATTACTGACTCGACGGCTTCGGCCACATACTTTTCCTGCTTATAGCAGGCCATGATCACGCTGAGTTTTTTCATGATTTTTATCTATTATACTGATTAACTTTCCGTATTAAAACATGCTTCATACTCTTCAATACCGCATTTGATATCGTCCCACAGCACCGCCACCACTTCATTTACGGTATCGGGCAAATCTTCATCCATCAAGTCAATTTCCTGTTTAAAATTGAGTTTGGGATTCACCAGCAGATGAAACTCGTCATCGGTGCAAATAACTTCAAACACGGTATGAAGCCAGCGTTTTTTGCCGTTGGCGTCTACGGTTTTATCGGTAATATTACCGTCGGAATCAATTAAAATCCGGCCGCCGTCGGCCTCGCCTTCCATATTGGCGTCCAACAGTTGACACAAGGCCTCCTTAAGTTTATCATAATCAATTTTCATGGGCATACTCCTTGTTAATAGTATAAGATACATCACAAATTGCCGAGTTACCAGAAGTTTTTTACGAAATTATTGAAAAAACGTTGTCCAAGTGTGCTTTACGGGGTTGTTTTTTGCTATGGTTAATCTATATTATTTATATCGTTATAAATAATACCAAAGATGAACATTTTCTAAGGAATAAAAAATGGCTAAGTTGAAGGTCGGTATTGTTGGCTGCGGTAAGATTGCCAATTGCAATCATATCCCGGGTTATAAGAGTTGCAAGAATGTGGAAATTGTGGCTTTATGCGACATTGTTCCGGAAAAAATGACCAAAACTATTGAAGATAATAAGCTGGAAAACGTAACTTGCTTTAACTCTTTAGATGAACTTTTGGCCGCTAAAATGGTAGACGCCGTAAGCATCTGCACACCGAACGACTGCCACTATCCGCAGACCATCACCTGCTTAAAGGCCGGGTTGAATGTTTTGTGCGATAAGCCGATGGCGTTTAATACAGACCAGTGCACCACCATGCTGAAGACCGCTAAAGAAGTTGGTAAAGCATTGCACATTAACCACTCCTGGCACTATATGGGCATCAGCAACAAGATGCGTAAGATGATTGCCGAAGGCAAGATTGGCGAATTCCGCAGTGCCACTTGCGTATTTAACTGCTGCAATCCGCCGCACATTGCGTGGAGCCCCGGCGCCGACTGGTTTGTACAGGCCAAGCATGAAGGCAGCATTATTCAGGATATCGCCGTACATTTGGGCGAAATGCTGCAGTGGATTCCCAGTACGCAAGTTACGGAAGTCGCTTCCATGACCAACACCTTCTTCCCCGGCATTGACGTGGTGGATAACTTTGCGGCGATTTTCCGTTATGAAAATAAAGCCACGGCCAATCTGGATTTGTCCTGGACGGCTCCGGCGGACTATTTCTTTATGGAATTTAAAGGCTCGGAAGGCGCAATTTATCTGCGTAACTGGGCGATCAGCTATCGCAAGCGCGGGGCAAAAAAGGAACGGGCGATTAAGGCGACCGACTTTAAGTGCAACAGTCAGCAGAACTTCATCGCCACGATTCTCGGCAAGGGTGAACAGTTGACCAGCGGCGTAATCGGGCGGGAAGCGATTGCCATTTGTAACGCCATTACTGAATCCGGCAAAACCGGCAACTTTGCAAAAGTAAAGAAGTTTTAAGCTATGAAACTCGGAGTAAGTTCTTACAGTTTTTACCGCTATTACGGCGAAGGCAAGCTTAATGACCTCACCTTTCCGGCCAAAGCCAAAGAGCTGGGCTTTGAGGCGATTGAGTATGCCGGATTGACCGTACCGGAAGGCGAAAATGCCAGAGAATGGGCGGTAAAAGTGCGTAAAGCCTGCGATGAAGCGGGCTTTGAGGTCAGCAATTTCACCATTGGCGCCGACTTTTTAAACGGGTCGGACGGTAATCTGGATAAAGAGATTGCCAAGGTAAAAGAGCAGGTGGATTTGGCGGAAATTTTAGGCGCCAAAGGTATGCGGCATGACGCCACCGGCGGTTTTAAGCCTGAATATAAAGGCCCCCGCAGTTTTGCCGACGCCCTGCCGCAGTTGGTGGTGGGTTGCCGGGCAATTACGGAATATGCGGCGGCCAAAGGCATCCGCACGATGGTGGAAAATCACGGCTTCTTCTGCCAGGACTCCGCCAGAGTTGAACAGTTGATTTGCGCCGTCAACCACCCGAATTTCGGTTGGCTGGTGGATATGGGCAACATTAACTGTGTGGATGAAAATTCGGCGGAAGCCTTAGGTGTGGCGATGCAGTATGCGTTCCATGTTCACGCCAAAGACTTTCACATGAAAGACGGCAACGGCCCGAATCCGGGCGAAGGCTGGTTCCAGAGTCGGGGCGGCAACTATCTGCGCGGTGCGATTATCGGCCACGGCAACGTACCGATTCAGCAGTGCTTACGCATTATGAAGCGGGCTAATTACGACGGCGTATTTTCCATTGAGTTTGAAGGTATGGAAGATAATGAAAAAGGCCTGACCATCGGTTTGGCCAACTTGCGCCGTTACGTAAAAGAAGCCTATGGCGACTAAGTGAGATTACCGGAAACCCGCCCGTACTGAACAGGCGGTTTTCTCCCCCAAAAAAACGGCGGCAATTTTCTAAATTGCCGCCGTTTTTGCATTATCGACCGATTAAAACGAGTGAGCGTCGTCCGGAAATTCGCCGTTTTTCACCTCTTTTACATATTCGGCCACAGCGTTACGCATAATTTGCCCGGTTTCGGCATAACGTTTGGCATGGCGGGGAACAAACGAATCGAACAAGCCCACCAAGTCATGAAACACCTGCACCTGACCGTCGCAACCCACACCGCCACCGATGCCGATAGTGGGAATATGCAGTTGTTTAGAGATCGCTTCGCCAAGTTGTTTAGGCACGCACTCCAACACCACCGCAAACGCTCCGGCCTCCTGTAAGGTCAACGCATCCTGTAAAACTCTGGCGGCGTCATCCTCCGCCTTGCCCTGCACATGATAGCCGGAAACCAGCACCCGCTGGGGCAGTAAGCCCACATGCGCCATTACCGGAATACCGGCTTTTACCAGACTGGCGGTAAGTTCCGCTACATCGGCGCCGCCCTCCAATTTAACGGCGTTGCACCCGGCCTCTTTCAGATAGCGGCCGGCGTTGCGAATTGACTCGGCAATCGTGATGCCGAAAGACATAAACGGCATATCGCCCACAATAAAAGCGTCCGGAGCGCCCCGGCGAACGGCTTTACAGTGGTGCAAAGATTCGTCCAAAGTAAGCGGCAGGGTATTTTCATGCCCCAATACGGCCATTGCCATCGAGTCGCCCACCAGCAAAATATCCACGCCGGATTGAGCGGCGATCGCCGCCGTCGGTGCATCGTAAGCGGTAAGCATTACAATTTTCTCACCGCGTTGTTTCATTTTAGCCCAATCGGCCACAGTTTTTCGTTTGTTGTTACTCATAATATACCGAAAACCTCCAATTATTTATAAAGAATATACATTCAAACCGGGATTTTTCAAATAAAAATTGGTTTTATCTGTAAAACGGTGTATTCTATATAATAGAGAGATTTTATTTAGGAGATTATCTGTTATGAAAAAAGAGAAGAAAAAGAGATTACAGCGTTTGGCCAGACGGCGGCGGGAACGAGTGGAACAGCGTCAAGCCAAAGTATCTTATGGTGAAGGCATATTAAGCATGTCCAAACAAGGCTACGGTTTTGTGAATATTCCCATCCCGACCGCGGAAGCGCCGGAAAAAATGCAGGAAATTTTTATTCCGCCCCGTGGCGTGGCCGATGCGATGAACGGCGATACCGTAAAGGTGGAATTTGCCGTATCGAAAAACGACTCAAACCCCGAACACGGCCCGGTGGGAAAAGTGGTGGAAGTGCTGAATCGAGTACGCACCACGGTGGTGGGCGAGGTGATTAGAGGCCGCAAAGTCCGGCCGATAAACCGGAAAATTCCAGCCGACATTCAACTTTCCGGCTCGTTAAAAGGCGCCAAACTGGGCGACTGGGTGGAGGTAAAGTTGTTGCCGCAGTCCGAAAAAAGCGACTCGCAGTATTTGGCCGGCGTGGTGGACAATTTTGGCGAAGCTGGCGTAATCTCCGCCGATTTGGATGCCATTTGCTGTGAATATCAGCTGCAGCCGCCGTATTCGGAGGAACAGAATCAACGGGCCGCCATGCTGGAACCCCGTGCCATGCCCCGCCGGGATTTGCGAACGATGCCGGTAATCACTATTGACCCGACCGACGCCAAAGACTTTGACGACGCCATTGGCGTGGCACCGTCTGCCGAGGCGGAAAATGAGGTGATTTTAGCCGTGCATATTGCCGACGTGGCCGCCTATATCGCCCCGGAATCTGATTTTGACCATTTAGCCGCCAAGCGTGGCTTTACCGCCTATCTGCCGGGGCGGACATTGCCGATGCTGGCTAAAACGCTGACCGCCAAAATCAGTTTGCAGGAAAACGCCGAATCGCTGGCGCATACGGTGTTGTTTTATGTGAATACCGAAACGGGCGAGGTGCGTAAAACCGAGCGGTGTCATTCGGTGATAAAAGTTGATAAACGCTTGAATTATAAAGAGGTGCAAACCGCTTTCGATTCCGGCAATCCGCCGTGTAACTGGAATGAAACCGTGCGTAATACGGTATTTACGGCGTTTAAAATCGCCCGTTTATGGCGGGAAAAACGGTGGAAAACCGAACAGTTTTTAGAGCTGGATATGCCGGAAATCCGGGTGATTTGTGATGAAACGACTAATCGCATTATGGGCATTGCCAGCAAGGTGCAGCGGGAGTCGGAACAGCTGATTGAAGAGTTTATGCTGGCCGCAAACGTGGCGGTGGCGCAGGAACTCCAGCAGACCGACCTGCCCGGCTTGTTCCGGGTGCATCCGGCGCCGGAACCGGAAAAACTGGACGAATTTTTAGTGCTGGCCGCCGACACTTTCCATCTGCATCCGGGCGACTTGACGAATCGGAAAAACATTAATAAATTTCTGGAATCGTTACCGGATAATGAGCTGAAACCGTTGATTTCCGGAGCGTTTTTGCGGGCGTTGCCCCGGGCGTATTATCAGGCGCTTCCGGCGTTGCATTTCGGGTTGGGCAAGACGTTGTACAGCCATTTTACCAGCCCGATCCGCCGCTATACCGACTTGCTGGTACATCAGCAGTTATGGAGTAAAGACGAAAACACCGCATGGAAAAATCGCCAGACAATGGCCGAGTGGGGCGAACGTTTGAGCAGTATGGAAGAAAATAATGACGCCGCCTATTTTGCCGCCAACGACCGCTTGAAACTGCGTTATCTGGCCGAACAGCTGGCCGACCATAAAACACTCAACTATACCGGGATTGTGCGTAAAAATACCGCCGCCGGGTTGCTGGTGGATGTGGCGCAACTGGGCGTATACGGATTTGTGCCACGCAGTAAACTGTTAAAATCGTGGCATCACCGCCGGGAAAACCGGGGCTTGAGTGCATATTCCGGTAAGGAGTTCGAGGTTGGCGACCTGATTTTACTGTCCTTGGAAGATATTGACTTTGAACATACTTCCGCCATATTCAGTCAGGCGGTGCATCTATAAGCGATAACAAAAGCGTGTTTACGGGGTGTATTTACCAATAAAAGCACAAAAATATCATCATTTATCTAAAAATACTCTTTACAACTGCTTAAAACGGTTTTATGTTATCGCATAAAAATATAAACAAGTATTTGGAAAGGTAAGAATGATGAAAAAATGGCAACAATTGGCTTCCGCCGCCGGCGTATGGCTGTTAGGCTGTATGGCGGCTCAAGCCGAAATTCCGGCAATGAATCCATTGGGTAAAATTTATCCGACTCCGCAAAAAATCAGTTTGCAAATGCAGTCGTTCCCGGTGAATAAGGACAATGTAAACGTGGTTCTGTATGGCGACGTTACAGAACCCATGGCGTATGGCGTGGAAATTTACCGCAATGCGCTGGCCGCCCTGCCCGGTTCGGCGGCCGCCGTAAAACTGCAGATAGAGGCCGGGTTGATGCGGGAACCGGAACTGGTAAAACTTTTTGGCGGCGCCGTGCCGTTACTGCCGGAACAGGGCTATGCGTTAAAACTGATAAAGAGTGATGCCAACGGGGCGGTAATCGCTTTAGCCGGAGCGGATGAACGGGGCGTAATGTTCGGCTTTGCTTCGCTGGCGCAGTTGTTGCAGAGTGCCGACGGCGGCGCAGTGCAGAACATTATGGATGTGGAAGACTATCCGTTATGGAAGCATCGGTTTATCAGCGACTATTTTGGCCGTCAAACCGCCGAAGGCTATAAATTTGCCGCCGCCTGTAAAATCAGCGGCACGGCCATGATTCTGCAAAGCAACTGGCGCAAGCCGGAGTGGTGGGCGCAGAATGCCGGAAAATTTGCCGAAATTAAGCAACTCGCCGATGCCGGTATTATGGAATTTATGGCGTTGCCGCATATTTATACTAAAAATGAGGGCAATGTACAGTTGAATATTGCCGACCAGAAACAGTTGGATGAATTTACCGAAAGTTGCCGTAAACTGGCCGCCAGCGGCATCACCTATATTATGGTGGGGGCGGACGATTTGACTCCGGTGGATAACGTGCGGGGTTTTGAACCCTTTTTTCAGGAAGAAAAAGACCAGTTCCATAACTCGATCGGCGAAGCCCACGGCTATTTGATGAAGTATCTGTACGAAAAACTCCATCCGGAATTTCCGGAATTGAAGTTGAGTTTTGTGGGTGCTCCGTATGGCTTGAGCCACGGTGTCGGCCGCCCGGTGATTGATAAGTATATTGTTGACTGGGGCAAGACGGCACCGCAGGAGGTAATGTGGGTATGGACCGGCGCACGGGTGTTCTCCAAAGAGGTGAACAGCGATGAAATCGCCAAGTTAAACCACCTGCTTTCCGGCCAGCAGATTTATCTGTTTGACAATTCCAACGGCTACCACTCGCCGCTGCCCCGCTGGGAAACCACGTTTTATCCGGGTATGGAGCAGGATAATGCGAGTCTGATTTATTTAAACGGCTGTTTTTTCTGGGAAAACTGTCGCAATCACGAAGCGTTGCGCTTTTTAACCACCTGCGACTATTTGTGGAATCCGGCGGATTATAATGCGGAAAACTCCTATAACACGGCGCTGACCATGCTGTTCGGGGCCGATGTGGTGGCTCCGGTAAATAAGATGCGTAACATTATGGCCGCTTATGACGATGTGGAGTATTCCGGCTTTAAAGCGGATTTAACGGCGAATTTAGATGAATACGCCAAGAGTATTGAAGCGGTAAAACAGCTGGCTCCGGGGCGTAAAGGCTATAATCTTTTAACCTCGCTGGGGATTCCCCGTGTTGACAAAAAACTGGAACGGGTAAAGTCGCTGGTAAACAACACGCCGCCCGCCGTAAAGGTGCCGAAACAGACTGAACCGATTCGTTTTGACGGCGTAATCGCTCCGGGCGAATGGGATAACGCCGCCCGAATTGAGCTGACCAACACCACGGCGGACAGTGATGCGGCCGCCGCTACCGTAAAATTGGCGTATACGCCGGAGGGTTTGTATCTGGCGTTTGACATTCCGTCTAAAGAGCCGTTGCCGGCGAATACCGGTTTGCGTTTAGACGATGCGGTATACGGCAGTGCGGAAGCGGTGGAAATTTTCCTGCAGTTTGTGCCGGTCGACAAGGATAATTTATCCGGTTATCTGCACTATTGCTTTGACTATTCCGGCAATAAATTTGACGAAACCGCCTGTAACGGCGGCGTCTTTTGGAACGGCGACTGGGAGGTAAGAACCGCTCCCACCGCCACCGGCTGGTCGGCGGAAGTCTTGATTAAGCCGACCGTCGGCACCCGCAGTCGCTATGCGATTCAGGTGGAAGACACGATGTATGACACCGAAGTATTACCGGGTAACGCCCCGGCAATGCCGGCACCGGGAGTGGTTTGGAAAGCGAACATTCACCGGGTGGACAATCGTTCCGGCTTAGTACAGTCTTGGAATCCGGGTGGATTTAAATTCCATCTTCCGGCCTTTTTCGGCACGTTGAATCTGGAATAATATGTACTGATAATGCAAACGGCTTGGCGTTCTTCGTCAAGCCGTTTTTTTGCATAAAACAGTTATAATACTGAGTGGTCTGGTAAAATTCATGAATTTTATTTTGCAATGCTAAGATTTCTATGCTATTGTACGTCTTATATAGTGATGACTGAAAGTTGGGGCATCGGATAAATGAGGTGCAGGTCATATTAACCAGGCTTGCTCTGTTTTAGTATTAACTGAATGGAGCAAGCCGGGATAATTAAGCAAGACAGCGATAGGCAGAGGTAGTTAGGGAAGGAGTTGCAGAATTGCAAAAAGTAGATTTTGAGGCGCTTTTCACTGATTTGATTCAGCAGAAGCTGCCTTTATATCGCTCAATTGCGGTAAAAATTGTCAACTCCGCGGCGGATGCCGATGATGCGGTTCAGGCCGCATTGGTGAAGGGATGGCAAAGGCGGAACAGCTTTAGAAGCAACTCCGCCGCGCTGTCCGGCTGGCTGGCTCGAATTGTAGTCAGCGAAAGTTACGACATTTTGCGCCGTCGAATGCGGGACGGCAAGAAATTGGCCGAATATACCGGCAATGATGATGACTCGGCGGAAAATCCGGCGTTGTTTAAATTGGACGCCGCTATTGCGGAGTTGCCGGAGCTATATCGGGAAACCGTAAACATTGCAGTGCTTAGCGAATTAAGTATGGAAGAAGCCGCCGGAGTATTGAATTGTGCGGTAAATACACTTTATCAACGCATTCATAAGGCAAAGTCTCTGCTGAAAGCAAAGATGAGGATGGTGGAAAATGAATGATTTTAATTTAGATAAACTATTGGAAATAAAAAAACATCAACAGGGCGAATTTAAGCAGTCTACCGCCGAATTTACCGCCGATTTTTTTAAGCAAATTCAGGCCCAAAAGCCGCAGAAACGCCGTTTGCATATAACAATTTTACGCTGGGCGGCGGTTGCGGTGATTACACTGACTGCCGTCGGCGCGTTGTATTGCGGCCTATATACGCCCCCCAACATCCCCGAAACACCGTTTTATAAGCTGGAGGAAGCCCTGCATTTATTCGGCGGCGATGCGGCGGTGATGTTTTGCGGTAATGAACTTTTAACCGGCGAACGCAGTGAAAGTTCCACGCCGAATAATTTAATTGCGTTGCAGATTCCATATAATGAACAGAAAATTGATCTGTTTTTAGCCAGTGCCGATAATGACACCGTAGTATTAAATTCGCCGCAGGCAAACGGGATTATTGTTACGTCCCGCAGCGACAGCAAAACGCTGGTGGTGGATATTGAATTAACGCTGAATAATCAAAATATCCGCACCGCCATTCCGGTAGTGTTAAAGGGTAATTACTATTATTCAACCATCTAAAATCGGGGGATGTGATGAAAATCTTAATCAGGTTGCTGATGCTGATGACGGCAGGTTTGGTCTTGCAGGGGGGCGATCCGGAGCAGACGAACCGTATTTTTTCCGGCGAAGAGGTGCTGTTGCCCTATAATGGCGAAAGTTGGACGCTAAAAACCCTGCACGGCCGGGTGATAGCCGCCGGCACGGGGGAGATCCGGTTGAATTTAGCCGCCTTGGAACCCGGAGCCACGCAGGAGGCGGAATTGCAGATTGCCGGGCAAATTACGCAGAAAATCACGATATATTCGCCGCAACCATTGGCGGGATTCACCTTTTTCACGCCGCTGGAGATTCGCCCGGCGGAGCAGAAGATTCTACAGAAACGGGGCATGAAATTGGTGGACGCTGACGATAATGAGGAGGAGCCGGAACCCGCTCCGAAAGTGGCGGTTTATGACCATTTTCCGGCCGATTTTCAAGGTTCTCTGGCACTGGTTTTTCCGGCCAAGGGCGACTTTCCGTTAGATTTGGGTGCAACATGGCAACAGGTCTCCTTAGTCCGCACGGCGGCGGGCGGTGATTTAAGCATAACTATGGATAACACCATGCAAGTTATTGATAATAAAGGTGATTATACTTATGCCGTATTGACCCGGCCGCACTTGACCGTGGTGGTGTTCAATATGCAGTTTAAACTTGAGCAGTTGGAAAATTTATTGTTGCTGAAACAGTTGATAAATGGAGTTGAAGAAGCGGAATGAAGATAAAATTTCCTCTAAGATGGTGTGGTATTTTGTGGGCGTGTTTAGCCGGAACGCTGGCGGCGGAAACCTATCCGGTAACGTTTGACAAATTAAACGCCTATCGGTTTTTGCATCGGGAATATTCAATGGCCACGCCGGAGGCGTTTGATGTGAACAGTAAACGGGTGCAGATTCGTTACGCCCCGTTGACCGACCTTTATTTTTACGCTATCCACCGGAATCCGGCGGTCGGCAGGCATCAGGTGGAGATTAACGGGATGACGCTTTCGGAAGATAGCAAAGCCGTTATTCAGGTAAGTTTGAGCGCTCTGCATAATGGTTCAGACGGGTGTAACGGGCGGGTGGATATTGTTGATCTGTACCGGGGGGATTTGCCGCTTACCGACACGGCGGCCGGCACGGTTTCAGCCGAATTTACGGTTTTGGCGGAACAGTTGTCCTGCCCGTTATGCCATAAAACGCTGCCGAACAGCATAATAATTCCGGCAATTTTTCTGGCGGAGCCGCCGGAGGCGTTCTCGATGCGGGATTTAGGGCTGGAGATTTATAAAATCAGATATAAATATGACGGCCCCGCACCGGGCAGAGTGCAAATTCAACGCGGCAGTTTAATTGCGTCAATCAACAGCGTAAAAAGTACATTGTTGTCTGATTATAACCTGGACCAGCGGGAAATTGCCAATTTTAAGGCAAATAACCGGCTGGATGCCACCAAAGAGTTTATCACGCATGTGGACTACGATCGGGTTTACTCCATGCGATTTGATGAAAAAGCGTTAATCCGGTTAAATCCCGATTTTAAGATAAAATGCCGGTTCAATTTCAGCAACGGTTTTTTACAGCAGTCTGCAGTTTGCGACCCAATGGCATTCAAAGATGTCCAAAAAATTGTCCAGATAAATGGCAATATATATCTGAAAGCGCAGAATTATCTGGCTAAATTTGATGCGGAAAAATCACGCTGGTTATATATTAATGACAATTCGGAATATAAGCAGTATCATGGCAAAATGCATAAATTCCCCGACGACCGTGGGTATCTGCTGGAGTTTGGCAATTCGATTCGACTCTCTGACGGGCAAATATTTAAGGCGCCGGAGGGGATTCGGGTTTCTACAATCAGTTATTCGGCGGTTTTGGATAAAATGTTTTGGCTTGGCCATGATAATAAAAGCATAATCGAGGCCAATGGCGACTTTACTAATCCTCAGCCTTATAATTTGGCGTTGCCGCCGTTCAGCGGGGTGAAATATGCTGAAATTAACGACATGATGGTAACGGAAGACGGCCGCCGGATGCTGGTGGTTATGGAAGCCACCTTTGGTACTACGGAGATAACTTTGATTTTTGAAGTTGATTTGGTCAGCGGCACGGTGCAATCCAAAATGCCGTTCTGGGCGAATCGCTTATATATGTTCGGCCGCACAGGAAAGTTAATGACGTGCGGGCAGATGCTTTTTCTTGACCCCGGCGCCGGCAAGCCGCTGATTAAAACCATGGCGACCAACAAGTCCGATGAGCAACTTGACGCCCCATTGCAAATCTTACCGATTCATGAAAAGATGTGGGAAAATCGTGAAGATAATTTTTGCGGCTTATTAGGGCAATATGCGGTGGTAACGGATTGTTCCAATTCGCAGGTATGGCTGCTGAACTTACAGGACTTGACTAAATCATACCGTTTAAACGGCCTGTATAAATTCTATGATATCCGGCTTGCACCGGATCAGAAAAGTATTTGGCTGGTAAACCGGCATGGCTGGTATGAGGTAGCGTTAAAAAATCCGGGGCCGGAATTTAAACCGCAATTTGAGCAGGTGGACACGACCGGCTTCCCCCGCCCGGTAAAAATTTCGGATGCGGTAACGGATATTGTGGTAAATGAAGCAAGTCTGTTTAACGCCGAACTGGAGGATGAGCAGGTGAATTTTACCGTCAATCCGCTGAGTGCCGAAACCAGTGTAACGCTGGAACTGAATCTACCGAATAATCCGGCTAATCCCCAAGTGTATATACTGGAGTTTAAAAAATCCACCGGTGTAATAAAAGTAAAAGTATTTGATGAGTTCGGCACCTTGAAAAAAGATGCGGTAAATTATGTAAGCGGAATAAACCGTTATGAGTTTTATTATATATACGGCGGCGACTCTAAAATTCAGATCTCGGCCTTTAAAAATAAAAACGGATATAAGTTTTCTTTGGTGGGAATTAGTTGCTGTGATGAAAAAACGCTAAGAAATACCCGCAGATAAGCGTCTTATAAGGTGGAAGTTAAACCAATATGGATTATATTATCTATAATTAAGGAGCAAAAAAGATGAAAAAATTATTCTTGTTAATGCTGGCCGTTTGCGGCAGTATGTGGGCGGCTGTGGCGGAAGAGACCGCAGAAGCGGCCAAATCAATGGCAGTGCCGACCGTGGCAGTGTTGAATTTTGAAGCTAGAGATCGGCAGGCGGACAATTTAAGCAGCGGCAAGTCGGTGGCGGAACTCTTAAGTATTGCGTTAATGGAGTCCGGCTGTGCCGAAATCGTGGAACGTGCCGAGCTGGATAAAGCCTTGGAAGAACTGCACTTATCGGCGGTAGGCCTAACCAGTAAAGACAGTCAGGTGGAGTTGGGTAAATTGGTGGGGGCCAAGATTTTGATTACCGGGTCATTATTCAAGTCCGGCAATAAGAATTTTATGGTGGCTAAGGTTATCGGTACCGAAACCAGCCGGGTGTTGGGCGCCAGCGTAAACAGCGATGCGGATTTTACCGAAATGGTGCCGCAGCTGGCCGAAAAGTTGACTCAGATTTTGTCAACTCAAAGTGGACGCCTGTTGCCGAAAGAAGAGAGCGTGTCATCGGTATACGCCAGTCTGGCGGAAACGGTAAAAGGCAATAACCGCAAGGTATATGTGCAGATTAAAGAGGATATCATGATTACCGTGCCGGATCCGGCGGCGGAAACGGAATTGAAAAAACTGCTGCTCCAGCTGGGTTTTGAAGTGGTTCCCAATCAACAGCAGGCCGATTTTATGGTTAAGGGTGAAGCGCTGGCCACCGAAGGCGGTACTTTTAACAAATTTATCTGCGCCGCCGGCCGGGTAGAGCTTTCGATATACGGTAAAGACGGTAAATTATTGGCCATCGGGGCGAAAAAAGAGACCTTGGCGGGTGGAACTTATGTAATTGCCGCTAAGGATGCGTTAGGGCAGGCCGCCTTGCGTCTGGCCAAAGAGTTGTTTGTGGTAATGAAGTAAAATGAGCATTCGGGACTGGGCTTGGGTACTGAGCTTGCTATTGATAAGTTTCAGC
Organism: uncultured Victivallaceae bacterium; assembly: GCA_964512385.1. Lineage (GTDB taxonomy): Bacteria > Verrucomicrobiota > Lentisphaeria > Victivallales > Victivallaceae > CALXXL01. Next base: position 26,880 of record CAZEHZ010000010.1, read on the forward strand.
ACTTTGGGTAATATTACTCCGGCGGATATTGATGAATATCTGCCGGTGGCTCAGGCCTTGAATGCCGGCCGCACGGCGGATGGATTGGCCGCCTGCCGAAAGTTGGCGGGGCATAACGAAATTGCTTGTGTCGCCTGGTATTATATTTACAGCCGGGGGGAGTTGGCACAGTCGGTGAATTACGCCAAAGCCGGCGAATTTATTCAATCTCATGCCGACAGCGGTTTTTGGGCGGCCGAAGAATCTTCGGTCTGGCATGCGTTGCGTCTGCCGCCGGTCGGGAACGAGGAAAATGCCGCATTTTTCTATAAAGGCCGTCTGCTCACTTATCCGTTAAACGGCAAATACGAACTGAAAAAGTGTTATTTAGAGGCTAACGAGAATTTTGGCGGTGTCGCCGCCAGAGCCTTGTTCCGGGTGGCAAAAACTTTAAACGGGGCTCCCCGGAGCGCCGCCTTAACCCAAGCCGTGATGCAAGGCAGTGCCGAAGCATTTTTAGAGTTGCATAAAGGCACGGCGTCCTATGTGGTGGTTCCAAGCGGTACCGAAGCATTTTTAGAGGCGTATAACGCTATGGCGTTTTATTCCTTCAGCGCCGCCGATTTGCCAACGTTGTGCCGCTTTGCCGATGCCGGGCATTTGCATTCGATGATTGAAGCGGCACGGGTTCTGCAGATGGGCGAAAATGATATTAGCGTGGATTTGGCCGCCAGTAAAAAATACTTGCAAATGGTTATTGCGGCATGCCGGCAATTTCAGGCCGCCGGGTGTCCGCACGCCGCCGAACTGCAAAAAAATGCCGAAAAAATGCTGGCCGTTATCCCGGATGCCGGTTTAGCCACCGCCGATTTGCTGACCCGGCGTAAAGCCAGTAAGAATGAGCTGGAAAAGTTAGTATTGACTAAAGAGATTATTCGGCGTAATGACCACCCCGGCAGTCTGTATTTGCAGGCTAAAGCGTTGATCAACGACGAATATAGCGACGAAAACAATGAAAAAGCGGAAGCCATGATTCGCACCGCCGCCGAACAGGGTTTTGTTGATGCCATAAATGAGATGAAAATCAAAGATTTTCAAAATCGCTGGTACTGGAATTTTTTATACGGCAAATTTAAGTGCGGCACGACCGAGGCGGACAATCTCCGTGCCTTTAAAATCGCCTTAAGCGGCTTGAACCGCCATGATGATCCGGAAGTCTATAAGGCAAATTTGAAAATGCTGGCGGAATATTACCCGGAAGCCCAAAAAAGATATATTGAAAGATACGGCACCATAGAAGACAAAAGTTCCTACATTACCTATAAAGCACGTATTCCGGAACTGGCCAAACTCCAGTGGGTAAATAAAGATGGCGAACAGTTGCTGTTTGTGCAAATAACCCCTGGCGACCAGCAGAACTATATCGAACTTTATTTTAACGGTTTGCCGGATAAGCCGTTTGCGATTGAGTTTCTTGCGGATAAAAACAGCCCGAATATTTACCCCAGAGCGCTAATGCCGCCGGGACACAATAGCGGCTGGCCAATCGCCAACTCAGGCTTGTATGCCGATAGTACGCCGTTAAAAGTACGGGTTTTGTTATTTAAAAATTTAACTCCGCAGGAGTTTTATATCCGGTTTAGAATATGAAAAAACTACTGATTATCATTTTATTAATAGGCGGGATTGCTGTATTGCGGGCGGCAGAGCATAATATTGCCTTGACCAGTTACGGCACCACGGCGGAAAATCTGACCAATATCTGGTTGACGGCATGGGCGGACGAATATAATTTTGTGGAGCGGCAAAATTTTGCGTTAATTATGCAGGAGCAGGCGTTGACGCAAAAATTTTCACAATCCAATGCGGCTCGCCGCTCCAGTCTGGCGGGAGCGGATATTTTTATGACGCTGGAGGAGGTCTCGGCCACCGAGTTGCGGCTGACCGGGTTTGAAACCGAATGCGGTTTTCAGTTGTTTCAGCTATATGGCTCGGCGGAACAGTCGGAGTTTTCTAAACACGCCCGGCAACGGCTGGCGGCGGCGTTAAAGAAGTTGGCCACGCCGGAAGAGTTTCATTTTATCTCGCTGGCCGGAATCCGGAACAATCTGCATAAGTCGTTGGAAAAACGGGCTCAGGCGATTACCGACAACTTAAAACACGCCATGACGAATTTAGATGCAGTGTTTTTGGAACGGGAATATGTAATGGAGTTGTTATGTGAAAAAAAGTTGACCGGCAAATGGGAAAATGCATTTACCGCCGCCGAAATTCTGCATTTTGAAATCAATCCCGGCACGGCGGCAGATGAGCTGGTTATCGCCGCATTTTTTACCGATGCCGCCGGAGAAACCAGTTTCCGGTTTCAAATTGAGCATGACACGCCGGACGAGTTGACCAAACTGTTTGCGGCACTGGAAAAACATTTGGCGGCCGCCGCTGCCCGACAGAGTTATGACCGTAATATGGAAGCTGAACGCTTTGCCAAAGAGGGCGAATTTGCCCGGCGGGAGGGGCGGCGGCTGGACAGTGTAAAATGTTTTATGGCCGCACACGCCCTGTCGCCCGGCAAGGAGTCATTTCTGAATCGTCAACTGCTCACCGCCGCCGATGACACCGCCGCATTTTACCCCTATTTACGGATAAATATGCAGGATTTATTTACGGGTTTTCCCGCTTTAAATGCGGAAAGCATAGAATATATTGCGGAAACCTGGCGGATTATCCGCCAAAATCTGGCTAAATTAACGCCGGAACAACGGGCGGATTATCACAACTTTGTCGCCGCACATCGCAACGCATTATATGCGGCAAACCGGGATAATTGTAAGGGTAAAAAAGACTCATCCGTGGCGGATTTTTGTTTGGTGCGTACTCATTTTTACGCCGATAAGTCCGCCTATTATACGGCACATGAGCAAGCGTGGCAGGCGTTGCTTAAGTATTTAGCCACGTTAAATACGGCGGCGGAACGGCCGGATTTTCTGCGGCGGCAGATTACCGAAATTTTGCCGGCGGTCTATTATTTTCAGGAAAATATGCCCCGGAAAAATCTGGCACAATGGAGCCGTTCGGCGGCGGCGGCGGTGGAAAAGCTGAACGATGCCGATTTAATGCCGCTGGCCATGCTGATTAGCTATAATGCGTTGCTGTACAGTAAGGAGTACACGCTGGAGCAGGCGGTAACGCAGTTTGACGCCGTTTTACAAGCCATCTATAACAGCAACTTCGTCAAGCCCGCCGATTTCCCAAGTTTTTATAATGTGGAAAAGGTCAATCGCTTCCCCGATTTATTAAAGCAAACTAATGAGTTGTTCGCCAAATACGCCTCGGCATATCAAGTTGCCAAGAGCGGCACGGCAACGGCTGAAGAACTCTATTTGACCATGTTTGAAAAATCCTGTTCCGCTCCGGCGGCGTTAAACCCGGACTATCTGACCGGATTCTATAATGCCGCCGAAAACGCCGAGTATGTGCTGACCTATGAAACGCTGGATTATTACGCCGTCAAAAAAACTCCGGACACCAAGGTGCAGAAGATTGCCGCCCACCCGAATTTTCATTCCCAGCCTACGGCTTTGTATGATGATAATTGGCGAATTGCGGGGCAAGGCGAATGGGCGGCCATAAATAACGGCAAGTCGCTGTATATGGGCAATGCCGCCGAACAGGAGCTGTGGGAAATCACGCAAATGCCGGAAAAAATCACCGGAATGTGGTTTGCCGGAACCCGCTTTATGGTGCTGGGGGAACGGGAGTTAATTTCATTCGATTTTGGCGGCGGCAACCGGCAGACGCATTTTTCGGCGTCGCAATCGGAATATGCCTTGGCGGAGCAGAACCGGAATAAGGATTTGCTGATGGCGGGCGGCTGTATGGGGAGTACCACCGACGACGCAATTTTATTAGTGCAGGATGGCGGCGTTTACCGGCTGTGCCATTATAATTTGGCGGCCAATGAGTTGACGGAACTGGTGCAAATTGGTCAACCGGGGGAGATTACTAATTGCTTTACCGCTGGAATCGGCGATAATTTTTATATAAAATTTGTCCGCAGTACCGACTCCGCCAAAACGCCTTTAAGCTATCGTTATAATTTGACCACCCAAACGCTGCAAAAAAATTAACCCGAATATTTTCGGCAATATCGGGTTAAAAATTTCACTTTTCAGCGTATCTGCTTAATGGCCAACCGCATTCGGGGGCGGCAACGGTAACGCTTTAAACCCGTAATGTTTGACGTCTTTTCCCATTTCAAGCCACATTTTTTCAAAATCGGTCTGAATATCGGCAACATCGTCTAACAGCGACTGGTCCCGTTCAAACAACCCGCATTCGGTAAAAATTTTTTCCACACTGTCCCGATACGGAATATCGTCGCTGGCAAAATGGAGTGTACCGCCGGTTTTCAGCACCCGGTGGATTTGAGCGGCAAAGTCGCTGGTTACTAAACGATGCCCCCGATGGCGGTCTTTCGGCCACGGATCGGGGCAGAGCAGATGAAGCCTGTCCACCGCCCGGTCGGGCAGAAACCGGCTGATAAAAAGCTGAGCTTCACAGCGTATCACCGTCATATTTTCCACGTTTAAGCGCAAGTTTCGCTTTACCAGTTTACGCAGGCGGCCAATCATTACATCGCACGCCAGAACCGCCCGATCGGGGTAGCGTTCCGCCAGAATAGAGGTAAACGAGCCTTTTCCACAGCCTAAATCCAATTCAATTCCACTGAAATTCTGTCTTAGTTCACTTAAATCCAGCACCTCGTAACTGCCGGTAAGCAGTTTGATATAAGTATCAATCTCTTTTAATTGCATAAAAATCGCTTTCCGTGATTTAAAAATTTCAAAAACAGTGTATATTACTGCTTTAATGCTATTTTAATTTAATCGCTGAAACAGCATTATGCCAAATAAAATTTGAAAAAAAGTGATATTTTGCATGAAAAAACTACTGTTTGTATGTACCGGCAATACTTGCCGCAGTCCAATGGCCGAAGCCGTAATGAAGGTTTTGGCATCGGCGCACGGGTTAACGGGGTGGGAAATCGCCTCGGCCGGAGTCATGGCCGCCGCCGGAACCCCGGCAAGCTGGGCGGCAATGCAGGCAGTGGCGGAAATCGGCGGCGACTTGACCGATTTTAAGAGCAGTCAACTTACGGCGGCAATGGCGGCGGAGGCCGATTTGATTGTGGTTATGACGGCGTCGCATCGTAACGAAGTAGTGCGCCGCTGGCCGGGCACCGCCGGAAAAGTGCATCTGTTACTGGAGTACACGCCGGACTCCGGCAACAATGTGGCCGACCCGTTTGGCGGCTCACTGGATTTATATCGTTATACGTTGGCGGCCATGCTGCCGGCATTAAATAGTTTATTAGAACAAATTTTAAATAGTAAGCAAAACTAACAGGAGTGCGTTCAATATGAAAAAAATCACCGACTTTGTTCTGAAACCCGCAACCGTGGCGATTGGTACCGATCACGGCGGGTTTGAGCTGAAATCAGCGTTGAAAAGTTATTTAAAGAGTAAAAATTTCAATGTTTTGGATTGCGGACCGGAGACCTTGAACCCGGCGGATGATTATTCCACATTTGCGGCGGAAGTTGGTTTTGCCATGGTGCGCGGCAATGCGGACTGCGGCGTGTTGATTTGCCGCTCCGGTGTGGGCATGGCGATTGCGGCCAACCGTTTTCACGGCGTGCGTGCGGCGGTGGCGGCAACGGCGGAACTGGCCAGAAAAAGCCGTGAACATAACGCCAGCAACGTATTGGTTTTGCCCGGCGACACCTTGAATATTGATGAAATGAAGCAGGTGGTGGATGCGTGGATTTCCACTCCGTTCAGCGGCGACGAACGCCATGAACGCCGCCTGAATGAAATTGAAACCGCCACCTATGACGATATCGCCGCCATTCGCAGTGCCGACCCGGAAATTGCCGCGATGATTGACCGTGAAGCCACCCGTCAGAACGATGGTATTGAATTGATTGCGTCGGAAAACTTCACCAGTTGTGCAGTGCGTGCGGCGCAGGGTTCAGTTTTGACCAACAAATACGCCGAAGGTTATCCGGGCAAGCGTTATTATAACGGTTGCGAATTTGTCGATCAGGTGGAAGCCTTGGCCATTGAACGAGCCTGCAAATTGTTCGGGGCGGAAGCGGCCAACGTACAGCCGCACGCCGGCAGTCAGGCGAACATGGCAGTATATTTTGCCTTGTTGAACCCCGGCGACACCGTGCTGGCCATGAGTCTGGACCACGGCGGCCATTTAACACACGG
>CAZEHZ010000011.1:0-31297 GCA_964512385.1 uncultured Victivallaceae bacterium
GCGGCCTCAAAATCCAGCATTTTCCGCTGTAATTTGGTGTTTTTCAACCCGATTTGTTCGCCTAACGCATTAACGTTGTCCATGCCGGCCAACTCAATCAAAACGTTCGTGGCGGTATTATCGCTTTCAATAATCATCATCACCATTACGTCATACAGCGAATAATCGCTCTGTTGGAGGCAGCCTAAAATACTGTCCAGCAACTTTTCGTCCTCACTGATTTCAATGCGTTCATTCAAGTCCAGTTCCCCGGCCTCCACCCGACGCATCAATTCGGCCATAATCAACACCTTAATGGTACTGGCCGACGGCATCACCTGCTCGGCATTTTCGCAGAATAACACCTTGCCGCTCTTCAGTTCGGTCAACTTAATGGCCACCTCGCCCGGAGCATTGGGCATATTTAATTCAATAGCCTGCACCACTTCCGGTTTTTCACACGCCGTACTACAGCAACCGCTGAATCCGACCATTGCGGCAACGGCGGCCATTCCCGCCAACACCTTATTAAAAAGCCTCATTTTTCCTGTTCCTCATCTAATTTTTTGCGTGCATTATCCGGCGCGCCGGACATAATTCCCCGACTGCTCTGCTCAATAAACTCAACAAATTTCAACACCGCCGGCAACGGCTCCCCTTCCCGCAACTCTTTTAAAGCCGCCGTACCGTTTATGCCGGAGTTAAAATAGGTACGAATCGCATGGCGAACCGCAGTGCGTTCATCCGTTCCCATATTATTGCGGCGCATACCGATTACGTTAGCCCCTACAATGCAGTTGCCGTCGGCCAGCATGCAAAACGGCGGCACATCCTGCACCACCATGCTGGTCGGTCCGATCATGGCCAGCGCCCCGATGCGGCAGAATTGATGCACCAGCACATTTGCGCTGAACACCACGCCGTCCTGCACCACCACATGGCCGGCCACATTTGTACCGTTGGCAATGGTTACATAGTTACCAATACGGCAGTCATGGCCGATATGCACAAACGCCATCAGCAGCGTATGGTCGCCCACTCTGGTTTCGCCGTTTTCAAACGGAGACCGGTGAACAGTAACATACTCCCGCAGCGTAGTATCCGCCCCGATTGTGGTTGAAGCCGGAACCGACGGATCAAAACGATGGTCCTGCGGGTCAATTCCCACCAATGCGCCGTGATAAATCCGGCAGCGCGGCCCGATCGTGGTATGATGCCCGATTTGGGCATGCGAATCAATAAAACAGCCGTCGCCGATTTTCACATCATGTTCAATCACCGCATACGGGCCAATCTCCACATTTTCGCCGATTACCGCATCTGCGCTGATTACCGCAGTTGGATGTATAGCCATATCAGTTCTCCTTACCGCCGGCTAAAGCCGACTCGGACGCCACTAAAGTTCCGGCGGAAAAATCTCCGGCCAATACCCGATCCAGACTGGTCGGGTCAAAGAAGTTAAAGACAATAATCGGCAAATTGCGATCACGGCACATACTGAAGGCCGCCGCATCCATCACCGCCAAACGCCGAGTCAAGGCTTCGTCATAGCTCAATGTGGCAAAACGGGTGGCATCTTTCACCTTAAACGGGTCGGCCGTATAAATGCCGTCTACCTTAGTAGCCTTAAGCACGGCCTGACAATTCATCTCCAGCGCCCGCAATGCGGCGGTGGTGTCGGTGGTAAAGAACGGGCAGCCGGTACCGCCGGCAAAAATCACCACTTTACCGTTTTCCAATGCCTGAATTGCGGCTTTACGGTCAAACTTTTTCGCCACCGGCTCCATGCCGACTGAACAATGTACCTCTGAATCAATACCAGCCGCACGGAAAAAATCGCTTAAACACAACGCATTCATCACCGTGCCTAACATTCCCATATAGTCCGCAGTAACCGGGTCCATCCCGCCGGCGGCGCCCATCACGCCACGCCAGATATTTCCGGCGCCCACCACTAAAGCAATCTGCACATTATTGTCCAATGCCCGTTTAATGGTTGCCACCACGCCTTTTACGGCTTCAGCGTCATAACCGTGTTCCTGTTTGCCTTTTAAAGTTTCGCCGCTAATCTTCAGCAGCACTCTTGAGTACTTATTCTCAGCCATTTATATTGCTCCATATTTCTTGGTTAAAATCTTCATCATTAACGTATTAACATAATCAGCCGCCGCTTGGCGAATCTGTTGCCGATTACCGTTAAACATGCACCGTTCCACCACAATGGTATCGGGAGTCTTTACCCCCACAAACACCAGACCAACGGGTTTTTCCGGAGTGCCGCCGTCCGGCCCGGCCACGCCGCTGGTCGCCACGGCACATTCGCAATCCAACGCCCGGCAAACGCCGTTCAGCATTGCCTCCACACACTCTTGGCTAACGGCGCCAAATTGTTCCAGAATCGATTTATCAACATGTAACACATTGGCTTTCACTTGATTATGATAAGCCACCACGCCGCCGTTAAAAACCTCGGACACGCCGGGGCTCGCCACAATTTCGGCCGCAATCATGCCGCCGGTACAAGACTCCGCCGTAGCAAGATGCCAGTTTCTGGCTTTTAAAATATCCGTTGCCGCCTGCCAACTCATATTATTAAAATTCTACTTTCTAAACAAATCTATAATAGTTTTTTCCTGCCCGATCACGGTAAGCTGATCGCCTTTATTCAGAATAACATCGGGATTCCATACGGTTTCAATGCCGCTGCCGGGCTTCTTAACCAGCAGTACGGTAACATTGTATTTATTCCGCAAATCCAACTCTTTAATGGAGTGGCCGCTCATGGACTCCGGCACCACCACATCGGCAATAAACGAGCCCTTAAATTCAAAAATATCGCGAATATTATCCATCGAAAGTTTTCTGGCCAGCCGTTCCGCCACATCCTGTTCCGGTTCAATAACTTCATCCGCGCCTAAGCGTAACAGGATACGTTTCTGTACCGAACTGTTGGTTTTAACAATCACCTTTCCGGCGCCTTCCTGCTTAAGGAAGGTCAAAGCCAGAATTTGCGCTTCAAAGTGATTGCTCATACATAGCACCACCGCATCAAACTTCTTGACATTCAGCTCTTTAATCACATCCGGATTAGTAACATCCGCCGTCAGAGCCTCGGTAACATTGTCCTTAATGGTCAGCACGAGTTCGGGGTCTGTATCCACCGCCACCACGTCATTACCGTTATTCCCCAGCTCCTCCGCCAGACGGATGCCAAAGCCGCCCAGCCCGAATATTGCATAACTGCCTTTCATAATCTTTACTCCTTTAACCGATAATGATTCGTTCCACCGGGTAAGTTACATGACTGCGTTTTTCACGCCCTAATAAAAACAGGAATATTGTAAACGGCCCCACCCGGCCAATGAACATATACAATATCAATAGTAAACGGGACACCGTATTGGCCTCCATGGAAAATCCTAAAGACAACCCCACCGTACCCAATGCCGACGCCGTTTCAAACAGCGTAGTCTCCGACTCTTCCGCCGACAACGCCGCCAAAAAAATCGTCCCCAGCACCGTCAATACAATGTAAATGATAATCATGGTAAATGACTTCATGATATTGGACAACGGAATTTCACGGTGAAATACCACCACTTTACTGTTCCCTTTTATGGTGTTCCATACCGCCAGCACCGCCAACGCTACGGCAGTAACCTTAATCCCGCCCCCGGTGGAACCCGGCGCCGCCCCGATCAGCATCAGCACCACCAGCACCGAAATCGTACTGGAGCGCAGTGTACTCATGTCAATCGAGTTAAACCCCGCCGTTCGTGCCGAAATGGACATAAACAAAGAATCAATCCAGCCGGTGGTTCTTAACTGGCATGCCCAAATTAAAACCGTGCCTAAAATGATTAGAATAAATGAAGACAACAGCACCAGTTTGGCATGTACCGACAGCCGCCAGCGATTTTTCTGCCCGCAGTGTAAAAGATTGTAAATTACATATATCCCCAGTCCGCCTAAAACAATCAACGCCGCCACCACTAATTTAATGAATACGGAAAGCCCGATCATGCTGTCATCCAGCGGGCTAAGTCCGGCATTGCAGAATGCGCTGACGGCATGGAACAAACCTAAATATACCGACTCCCAGAAGCCGTAAGTTCCGGCGGCCAAAAATCCTCCGCACAGCAGGATAAACCCCAGCGCCTCAATACCGAAGGTATATAGAGCAATGGTTAAAATCAACTCTTCCACATTGCGCATGGTAAAGTTTTCATTTACGTTAGACAACACCAGTGTGCTGGAATAACTCAGCTTACGCCCCAGCAGCAATAGAATAAATGCGCTTAAAGACATAAACCCCAATCCGCCCAGTTGAATCAATAATAAAATCACCGCCTGCCCGAAACCGTTAAATCCGCTTACCGTAACGGTGGTCAACCCGGTAACACATACGGAGCTGGTGGCCATAAACAGCGCATCCACCCATTCCAATGGCTCGCCGGTATGCACACAAAGCGGGCTTTTAAGCAATAACGTACCAATTACTATCAACCCGATGAACGAGGAGATAAATAAAAATTGCCCTTGTTTAATAACGCTGATCAGTTTCATAATTTTACTGTGCCCCAAATATTGCGCATCCCTTCCACAATCATCTGTCCGGCCAGTGCCGCCAGAAACAATCCGCTGAGCCGGCCCAAAACCTGAATCATATTATCGCCCAGCACCTGTCGCAGATACACGGCAAATATCAACATGCCGCCCATAATCAAAGTAAGCAGACTCATAGCGGTAAGAAAGATAAACGCTCCCCGTGCCGACGGGTCTTCAATGGAGCTGATCATAATCATCCCCATCATCCCCGGCCCGATGGCAAACGGTATGGCCAGCGGCACAATGCTGATATCCCGTTCCGACTCCGGGTCCGCCACCGACTTTTTAGTAACCGGATTGCCGGAAACACTGCCGAGTGCCGTTAATAACAGTGTAATTCCGGCGCCGATCCGGAATCCGTCCAGCGTAATTCCCAGCATCTCAAACAGCGGCCGGCCTAAAAAATAGAACACCACCGACAATGTTAAAATTGACACCGCACATTTTATCGCAATCCGGTTCCGGTTTTCCCGTCGCATGCCCTCCGTCATATTTAAAAACATGGCCAGCACGAAAAACGGTGTAATCATCCAGAACAACCGCAGTAAAGCCCCGACTATCTGCCCAAGCATAACCTACCCTCCCCTTCGGTCAAATCCACCGATTCAAACTTAAACACATCTTGTTCTTCATCATAAGTAATCAACGAACAACGCCCGTTGCAGCTTACACTGCCGGCGATGCTCTCGCCCCGTCCGGCGGCATCCAGCTTATTGATATTTTTATGTACATGCCCGCAAAGCGACAAATCCAGCTTATGTTCCGTTAATAACTTAACCAGTTCCCGCTGGCCGAACAACCGGTGCCGCATCCGCAGCCACGGGTGCTCCTCCAACAACGGATAATGCCCGACCAGGATTCGTGGCCGCACCTTTTTTTCATTACACATCGCCGCCACTTTATCCGCATCATTTTTACGGATAAATCCCCATGAACACAGCAAATTACTGGGATAACTGCTGTTTAACAGGATAAAATCACAATTTTTAATCGTTTTTAATACCGGAAAATCACTAAATTTATAGCTTTCGCAGCTTAAATATTCCACCATATCCAGCATAGCCTTAACACATTTGGGCCGTTTCACATAGCAGTCGTGATTCCCCGGAGTATACAGAATCGGTATTCCGGAGTCCCTTAACGGCTGTAAAATCTGCCGGATTTTATCGAACTCCCCCGGCTGGCCGGTACTGGTTAAATCGCCGGTACACACCGCCACATCCACTTGGCTGGCAACGGCATAAGCCACCGCCTGCTCCAAGCGGCTCAAGTCAAACTTAAACCGGCGGCGGAAGGTGTAGTTAAACACCCCCACCCAGCGTTTATCAAAATAGGCGAGCCAGTCCTCTGCCCCGCCCCCCGCATGAGGATCGGAAAAATGCAATATCTTCATAAAAATCAGTTCTTACGCGCCCAAGCCACCGCTTCGGCCAAACTGCCGTAATTTGCGCCGTATAAGCCGGAAACTTTAGCCATCTCCTCTTCGGTTCCATATTTTGCCACACCACGGAAGTAGTTCTTTTCAAACATGTTAGCCTGCTGACGTGTCAGCATGTCGCAATTACTGCGGGCAATCAGCGGATAAAATCCGTTATAGAACATAAACGCATAATATGCATCGGTAACCGACAACTTTTTACCAACATTTTTAAAGAAATTTTCCAACGCCGTTCCACGTAGTTGAGCCGGGTCAAACGTGGTGGCTTCTCCGCCGTTTTCGGTAACATTCAGCATGCCGTTGGCGGCGCCGGTAACTTCATAGCTCTTGCCGTTGGCCTCAAACTGCATACCGTTCAGCTCATCGCCGTTGGTAATGGCATTTTTCACCTTAAGCCCCGCCGCCATCACCTTAAGTACATCACGGCAATCACCATACATACTTTTAAACAACCGTTTTTCTGTGGCGTTTTTGCCGTCGATTTGCTCTTCCGCCTTATCCACGGCGGCGGCAATGGCGGCGAACATTGCCGCATCATCGGCGGCGGCCGCATTGCGTACGGTTAAGGCAAAGTTAATATTCATATTAGTCAATGCTTCCGTAATATCGCCATCTACCGGTGCCGGAGCATCAAACACATCGGCCACGGTAAGTGATTCAGACACAACTGGTTCGCTGGGCGTCTCCTCCGTTTCAACTTCAGTTTGCACCACCTGCGGTGCGGACGTTTTGCTCTTAGATGTTGTCTTACCGGAGTTTTTCAGTACCAGAAAGCCGCCGGCCAGTGCCGCCACCAACAGAATCACCACTAAAGCCGCCACGCCGCCGGAAGACTTTTTCTGCACTACCGGCGCCGCCGCCGCACCTTTAGAACCTTCCGGGGCGGCCTCTACCTTATTTAACTTCAACTTTTTGCTTTGCGTCGGTAAACTGGCCATGGCTTCATCAAAATTAGTCGGCACATTTTTACCGATGGTATGAAGCGGCTCCTGCTCGGTATGCTCCGGGCGATGAAACGCACTTTTCAGCGAAGTACCGCCTTTGCTTGGCGCTTCCAGCACCTTCATGCCGCCGGCTCGCAAGCCGCCGCCCAGCGTTTCTCCGGCCGGAGCTTGAGCGCTCATCGCCGCACTGCGCAAACGACTGCCCGGCGTCGCCGCCGCCGCTCCGCTGCCCGGATGCAGATATGCATCAATCGCTTTAGACACTTCGCCCGGCGACTGATAACGGTTTTCCGGATAGCGTGCCATCATCTTCATAATAATATTATTAATCTCTTCCGGCACATTATAATTTTTGTCTCGCGGCGGAATCAAATTGCCGATTACGTGCTGTTTGGCAATTTCGTCAATATCCGGCCCTTCGTATGGGAAACGACCGGTAACAAACTGGTAAAACGTGGCGCCCAAACTGTAAATATCACTGCGGGTATCAATTTCCGCCCCGGTAAGCTGTTCCGGGCTGATATACTGCGGCGTACCCATAACTTCATCAGAATCAGCATCTTCCTCATGTTCTCCGGCTTGTCTGGACAGCCCTAAGTCGGCCAATTTAGCCTGTTTGGTACTGGTATACATAATATTGTCCGGTTTAATATCCCGGTGCGTCAATTTCTGTTTATCCCAGGCAAACTGCAATCCGTCGGCAATCTGCTTAATGATTCCGGCGGCCTTGCGGGGTTCAATCGTACCCTCACGCTTCAGCACGCTTTTCATCGTTTCGCCGTCAACAAACTCCATGGCAAAGTAGAATACGCCGTCGTCCTCGCCCACCGCATAAGCCTGTACAATATTTGGATGGTTAAGTTTAGCCGCCGAACGTGCCTCCCGGATTAAGTCCTGCACCGGATTTTCGCCAATATCTTTTGAAGACTCTTTAATGATTTTCAATGCCGCCGGGCGATCCAGCGAAATCTGGTGTGCCAGAAAAACCACCCCGGCCCCGCCGGAACCCAACTGTTTTATAATGATAAAGTCGCCAATTACCATACCGGCCCCGAATGCCGATTCTGGTGTTACCACCGGGCAATTACAGTGCTGACACGTCATTTTTTTACCGAACTGGCCATCTGCGGCCGTTACAATATCTTTACAGGATGGGCATTGAAAACGCATAATATCTACACTCTCTGCTTATATATGTTAACACTCTCTCCGGGTCTCTCTTCCCCCCGGCAGCTAAAAAATCACCTTTTGCATTATCGACTAATATAACACAAAAACGCCGATAGCCAAATTACAAGTGTGCTTTTTTTAACTTTTTTATAAAAAACAATTTATTGAGGCGGCAATAACCCTTTTTGACTCATTTTCAGCCGCGCCTCCACCGAGGCGAGCAACTGCATGAACAACACCGCATTGGCGTTCTCATTACGGATTGCCCCCTGCCGCTGTAAACTTAACGGATAACTGCCGTTACGGATATTGCCGATATCCGGAGCCACCCCGTCCACCGGCACCGTTTTTATATTTTCCACCTTGCGATAATCCGTATAGCCGCCAAAACCGATGGCGTTGGCACTGCCGCTGACGTTTACCAGCACGTCGTTTATCGACGGCAACTGCAACAGATTATCCGTATAGCCCAACTGCCCCATTACGGTCAGCCGAAACGCCCGTTCACCGGCTTCCGGGAACACTACTCCATAGCGCCGGATGGTATAATTACTGTTGGTCAGGCTTTGCCAAGTGGAGATGTCGCCGCAAAAAATTTCATTCAGTGCCGAGGTGGCGATATTGGTAAGTTTATTATCTTTACGCACATAAATTACCGCCGGTTCCAGTGCGTATACCACACTGCGGCCGAAGGGGATTAAATTATAATCATTATGCGGATTAGTCTGATATATCACCAGGTCATATTTGGCATCATCTTTTTCTTCAGTTACTTCCAGCAGTGTGGTTTTGGTGATTGTAATATCCATATTGGCATTACTGCTCCCCCAAAACAGTGCGGCATTGCGGACTATCTCCTCATTCCCGATGGTGTCGGCAATTTTCAATGTGCCGGACGCCGCCGTAAGTTTCTGCGCCAGCTCCGCTTCAGCCTCTTTATTCTTATCTTCAGCTCCACTCAACACCAAGCCGCAGCACACCGCAGCCAACAACAAAAATTTAACCGGCAGTCTTTTCATTTTTTCTCCATTTTTTGTACATAGAGAAATGTAATGGCAGACTGCCGGTTTTTCAAGTCAAAGATGCAATTTTCCGGTAAGAAAATTTATTCTTCAGTTATTGCGATTTTGTTCCAGTAGGCGGCCTCAAAAAGCCATCCGCTGGGCATATTAAGGAGTTCCAGCTCCACCGACTCGCCGGCAAAGCGGCTTAAATCAACACTGACTTCCAAATAGCCGTTTTCATCGGTATTCTCAATCTCCACCGGCACATCCAGCAGTACTTGCGAATTACCCTTTACGATTAACTGAAAATCACCGCTCGGATGTCTGCCCACGGCAAGATTCAAATGCGTTTTCTTATCTTTTGCCACCGCAATGGTGCGATACAGCACGCACGGCGTATTCTGATCCAGCGGATGCGTTACCAGTACTTTAGTGCGCCCCTGCCAGTTTTCCGCCAAGCCCGGAGACATCTCTTTACCGCAATCCCGCACCTGCCACCCCGGAAATGTTCCGGTTAAGCCCAGTTCCAGCGGCATACGTTCTTCAACTTCCGCCACCGGGTCTTTACCATAAATCTTCGCCCGTTCAGCATCGGTATAAACACTGTTGGCAATCGGCCCCGGCGCGTGAGAAAATTCCACTTTATCCGGCCGCGGCAACTGCTCCGGAATCTGATAAACCACCTGACCGTTTACGGTTTTTACCGTACCGCCATAGCGTACTACCAGTTTTTCCGCCAAGGTCTGGCAAACGTTAATCAATTCCGGAAAATTATAGTCGGTAAAGTCAAATTTACGGGTTAAATTCAATTTTCCCTTAAACTTTTCCGGCATATTATCGAAACCGATAATTGTACCAACCACCCCGGCGGCATTGGCCGGATTACAGTCGGAATCCTGTCCGCACGCCGTGGAAATAAAGATGGTTTTATCCAAAT
Source organism: uncultured Victivallaceae bacterium (assembly GCA_964512385.1). Classification (GTDB taxonomy): domain Bacteria; phylum Verrucomicrobiota; class Lentisphaeria; order Victivallales; family Victivallaceae; genus CALXXL01. Next base: position 10,081 of record CAZEHZ010000011.1, read on the forward strand.
CACCGCCGCCGTACAGCAGACCCATGGCAATATAAGCACCATTCAATTTGGCATCTATATTAACATAATCGGCGCCGTGACAGCAGGTGAATTTACGATTACTTTCGTCTACATGATATTTATCGGTAATTTCCCGCCACGCCGCTTTCCAATTATCCGGGTTGCGGTGATAGGCGTCCACGGTATCCATAATACATTCGTAATAGCCGCTTTCCTGCGGAATATATTCCAGTGCCTTCAATAAAATCACTTCTACATCAGACTCAAAAAATGCCAATGCGTACATTGCGCCAACCCATTGACCGCCGTAAACCCCGTCGGCATAATTCATTAACCGGCCGAACTTATTACCGGCCTCCACCGCATAATTCGGCATTCCGGGGGCAATCAAACCGGAATAATCGGCTTCGATCTGATAGTCAATATCATCGGCATGTTCATTAAACTGCGGATGCCCGGAATCCGGCGGTGCAATCCCCTTGCGCAGATTGTCCCGCCCAAAATAATTGGCGTGCCATAACATATAACCGGAGTTGGCAAAATCAATCCCCGCCTGTTTTATATCGACATCAAAACCGTAATCCATTAAGGTTTTCAGAAAAGTCATTTCTACATAAATATCGTCTTGATAGAAACAACCGTTAATCATCTCCGGCTTCCATTTCGGGAATTCTGCATCTGGAACCGTTCGGTTTAAATAGCAGAACTCCGTAGATGCGCCCCAAGTTACCCCGGCAATCTGCCCCAGCCAGCCGCCATTCATTTTATTCACATACTCGGCCTGACTTATTACCTGCGGCTTCTCTCCGCCATTGATACAACCGGCGGCCATCATTGCCACCAGTCCCAGCACTAAACCTTTTTTTAACATCACACACACCTTTAACGTTGAATTTTATGTCCAACGTTAATAATAGCTCAAAATCCTTGATTGTCAAGCAAAAAAATAGCTATTCCGCATAAAATTTGCAAATTTTCTCCACCATATCTTCAACGGTGAATCTAAATTTTCGCCGAATCAAATCCGGCTTGCCGTGCGGCATCACTTCACAAGGCCAACCGAAACGCAACACCCCAAAATTCTTCTTGGGCAACGCCGCCGTTACCGCCATCCCCAAACCGCCGTTTATTTCATGGTCTTCAATGGTGATTATCGGCATAGTTGCGGCCTGTGCCGTCAGTAATTCCACATCCAGCGGTTTTACAAAGCGGGCGTTTACCACCGCCGCATCAATATTATGATGCTCCTGCAGAATCTCCGCCACCTTCAGGGCGTTGTTTACCTCGACACCCAATGCCCATATTACCAGCTGTCTGCCGGATTTTACCAGCTGCGCCCGCCCCAATTTAAGTGGTTCCACCGCTTGTTCCGGCTCATAAGCGATGCCGGAACCGCCGCGCGGATATCGAATCACCACCGGACATTTTAGATTATAACCGAAAAACAGCATTTGCCGTAACTCATTCTCCGTCCAAGGCTGCATAATCACCAGATTCGGCATGGTTTGTAAAAAACTTAAATCATAAATCCCGTTATGCGTCGGCCCGTCCTCCACCAGTCCGGCTCGATCCAGACAGAACAGCACCGGCAGATTGCCCAGACAGACATCATGGAAAATTCCATCCAATGCACGCTGGATAAAGGTGGCGTAAATCGCTACCACCGGGCGCAGTCCGCCCACCGCCAAACCACCGGCAAACGTTACGGCATGCCCCTCGGCAATCCCCACATCAAACACCCGATCCGGGAACGAACGCTGCATGGCAGACAACCCCGTACTGTAGGTCATCGCCGCCGAAACCGCCACTAAATCCGACTCTTTACCCGCCAGTTCCAGCACGGCACTGCCGAATGCCTGCGAAAAACAATTCGGCGACGGCGGCGGCAGAACACCGGTTGTTACATCAAATTTTCCCACTCCGTGAAACGCCTCCGGGTCTCTTCTTGCCGGGGCGTACCCCTGCCCTTTATGCGTGATGACATGTACCAGTACCGGCCGTTCGTCCGACGTTTTTACATGCTCAAGCGTGCGGCACAATTCGGCAATGTTATGACCGTCCACCGGCCCTAGATAGCGAATGCCCAACTCTTCAAAAACCGATCCCGGCATTAAGGCGGCCTTCGTTAAACCCTCCAGTTTTCGGATTGCCCGCAGTAACCACTGATGCCCCGGCAACTTGTCCACCAGCGACTTTACCCGGTTCTTTACTCCGGCATAATGACGAGCCGTTAATAAACGATGCAAATATGACGGCATTGCGCCTACGTTGGCAGAAATTGACATGCGGTTGTCATTTAAAATTATCACCAGCTTTTTTCCGGCTCCGGAGGCGTTGTTCAAACCCTCAAACGACAAGCCGCAGTTCAACGAGCCGTCGCCAATCACCGCCACCGCCAAACCGGGTTCGCCATTGGCCGATTTTGCCGCCGAAATCCCTAATGCCGTGGAAATTGCCGTACCGGCATGACCGGCAAAACATGGATCTGTATCCGCCTCATTCGGCGATTGAAAACCGCAGCATCCCTCAAATTTCCGCAACGAAGCAAAAAACTCACGCCGCCCGGACAGGATTTTATGGCTGTAACTCTGGTGGCTGACATCCCAAATTAAGCGGTCTATGTTTAAATCAAGTACATAATGCAGGGCAATCGACAGCTCCACCGCACCCAAATTACTGGACAAATGCCCGCCGTTCGCCCCCACCGTATGCAAAATATATTCACGCAACTCAGCGGCCAACTGCGGTAAATCCGCCATTGGCAGGCGTTTAAGCTCTTCCGGGCCATTTATATTCTTAAGCAAATTCAAATTCTCACTCATAAATCACCTTATTTAATATATGGTATATTATAATGCCTTTTTATAAGATTACAATTTTATGAGCTGTTTTTTTTGTTATTTAGTCGTTTTCTGCAAATGCAAAATAGGAAAATGATTGCCGTCGACATCAAATTCACTGCGCGAAAAAATTTGAAAACCGTGTTTTTGATAGAATTTAAGCGCAACCGGATTCTGCTCGTTTACATCCACCCGGCAGATTTTAAACTTTTTTACCGCCGTGGTTAAAAGCGCACTGCCAATGCCGCAATGCAGGCAATCCGGCCGGACAAACAGCATGGCAAGTTTATCCGTCTCTACCGCCATAAAGCCGCAAAATCTGCCGTTCGGCTCTACCGCCACATACAAGCGGCTTAAGCCGACGATGCCCCAGACCACCAGCGGCCGTAAACCTTCTATATCTTCTGCACTCAAAAAAGTGTGCGTGGCGGCTACTGAATGCCGCCACAGCTCCACTAATTCGTCGATTTGCGCCGAACTCAAATGCCCGGCGCGCTCAATCAGATAATTCAATTTATGCCAGCAGACCGTTTTTACGTTCAGCGGCTAAATCATTTTGCCATGTGGACTCGCCCAATGCCGCCACGCTGTCATTTAAGGCCAGCGCCGTCATCGCCTCGCTCACGGCATCGCCGGTAAACGTCAACTCATAACCGGTGCATAACCCCTTCTTGGCATTTATTACTTCCAGCGAGGCATACAGCTTTCCGCCGGAGGGATTTAACACCAAATCATCAAAACCGCCGGAGCCGGATTTAATAGTGGTACTTTTTACCTGCTTTAATTTGCCGTTGCTCTGCAACTGGTAAATCGTCAGTTTTACCGCACTGTTTATTCCGGAAACACCGATATCGTAACTGCCGGAGGCACTGCAGTCCAGTTCAAAATAATCCACGGCATCACCAAAGCCAGCCCAGTTGGATTCGCTGGAATTTACGCCTAAACGAGTTGCACCTTTACAGGTATCGTCTGAATTATTTCCCTGCGTAAATATATCGCCGGTAACGTCCAGCTTATAATCGGTACTGCCGCCTTTTTTGGCCGTGGTGCTTTCCACACCTACATAAATCTTACCTTTGCTGATGTCGCACAACAAATCTTTTATACTGCCGGAGCCGCTCTTAATGGTAATGCTCTTCAGCGACTTTAACTTGCCGTTGCTCTGCAACTGGTATACCGTAAGTTTTACCGAACTGCTGACATCACTGATGGTAAAATCCAGACTGCCGGAATTGGCTAAATCCACCATAAAATAGTCTACTGCATCGCCAAAGCCGGCCCAGTCGGTTACCGGTGTATTCAGGCCGATTGTCTGAGCTTTGGCAAACATGTCATCGGTATTATCGCCTTTGGTGAACAAGTCGCCGGAAACATTAAAGTTATAGTCGGTATAGCCGCCTTTTTTGGCCGTAGTACCTTCTATTGCCACATAAATCTTACCTTTGCCGAGGTCGCACAACAAGTCTTTTATACTGCCGGAGCCGCTCTTTACCGTAATACTTTTCAACGACTTTAATTTGCCGTTGCTCTGCAACTGATATACCGTTATTTTAGTGGAACTGCTTACGTCGCTGATGTTAAAATCCAAACTGCCGGAACTGGCCAAATCCACCATAAAATAGTCTACCGCATCGCCATAGCCTACCCAGCCGGTAACTTTTTCATTAAAGCCCAGCTTCTGTGCTTTGGCAAAAATGTCATCGCTATTATCGCCTTTATTAAACTCTTCGCCGGTAAAGCCCAGATAGTAGTCGGTATTCTGCCCCTTTTTGGCACCGGTGGCGCTTACCGACACATATACTTTGCCCACGCTTTTATCCAGCAGCAAGTCTTTTATGCCGCCGGAACCGCTCTTTACGGTGATATTTTTCAGCACTTTCAATTTACCGTTGCTCTGCTGTTGATAAATCGTAATTTTTACCGGATTGGCAACGTTGCTTACATTAAAGGAGTAAGAACCGGAGTGATTTAAATCCAACTCATAATAATCATTGACGTCGCCAAACCCTACCCAGCCGGCGGCACTGTTGTTAATCTGCAACGTATCGGCATTTTGATAAATATCGTTAGAATTATCGGCACTGACAAATTCTTCGCCGGAAATGCCGAAATTATATGCACCTTGAGTTTTTTTGTTGCTCTCCAGCACAATTGAGTACTTACCGGCATTCAACAGCTTGTCTTTAAAGGAAATTACACCGCCTTTTACAGTGGCGTTGGCCACTTTTTTGCCGTTAGCATCATAAATAGTAATCTTGCCGTTCACGGCACCGATGGAGCCGGTTAAATCATACAGTCCGGCATGAGACAGGGTAAAGCTGTAGCTATCCTTATAATTGCCGCCGTAGCCGATCGCCCCCACAAAGTTATTGCCGATTGCGGAGTCCGCCGGCAATTCAATAACATCGATTACCTGTTCAATGGTATTATTGGTACTGCTGTCCTCTAAAATTGTGTTGTTTTCATTCACCACAATTTTAATTGTGTGAGTACCGGCGGAGAGATTACCGATATTAAAGTCACTGAATGTACGATTGCCGCCTTTTGAAATAGCGGCAATATCTTCAGTTTTATATAACTTGCCGTCAATATAAATACTAACCGTTGTCGCTTCGGCAGAGGCGGTACCGCTGTTATTTATATTGAAATCCAAAAAAATCTTATCCTGGTCGGTAAAAATATTGGATGATGTGTTCGTCTTGGTGGTGGTGGACACCACTAAAGCATCGCTCCACTTATTATTCAATTTGGTAAATGACAAATCAGGCAAAGCGGCATCTTTATCGGCCACCACCGTGGTAACTTTACCGTTATCATCCACTAATGAAACTCCGCTGCCGCTCCAGATGAAGTCGGCGGTATAACCGTTGGTGAATTCTTTAAAAATTTTCTTTTTCCAGCCGGAGCCGCTGCGTTCAAAAACATACAGAAATGCCGTACCGCCGGACTCTTCACCATCGGCGGTAATTTTAGCGGCACGCACTACCACTTTCAGTTGATTGCCGTTAAGTTCCAAAGACTCATCCAGCTTCAGCGTCCAGCCGTCGCCAATCAAGGTCTCCATTTCCGGTAATGTCAAGGTGGAATCCTGCATCCACGTACCGTTATATTCGGTATAAGTGATAATGGTCGGCTTTTTAGTTTTATTATTGAACTGATTATTGACATTACTGCCGTTGTTACTGAAAGACACCAGCAAATCACCATTGCAGTCGGCTTCGGAAAATTTAGCATCTTTACCAAACAAGGCGGTGTAATCGGTAACTTTACCGTTACGGAACTCATATATTCCGTTGGTCGTTAATAGCCAGTCGCCGCCAAAATACAATGCATCGCCGGAATAATAATTTTTGCCGACTTCGGTCAGCTTGTTGCCGTCAATAAAGTAAACACTCCCGCCGACCGCCAGATAATCGCCGCTCTCTTCCAGTACAATTTTGCCGGAAACCGAAAAACTTTGCACATAACTCCACTGCGATTTATTGTTTTCCCGATACACATAGATGTTTTCGCTGTCTGAAATCACCATCATTTTGGCCGTGGCCGCCAGCGACACGATAGAAGTGTCGGCCTGAGTATAAAAGTGCCTACCAGCTAAAGGTTCGCCGGCCAAAGCTGTTACATAATACTGGGACTTTTTCCCGTTTATCACGCTTCCACCTAAACTCCCGATAATGCTTGAATTGTATATCGAAGCAATATCATAATCAAGCGGTGTTGCACTGTTCAGCGCATAAGATTTAGACGTATCCTGCGCCAAAACATTACCTTTTGAATCCAATGCGGTTACGGTAAAACTATATGCACCGTCGGTCAGTTTACAGGAAATATCACTGCTGCTGCTGGTGGTGGTATAAACCGTATTCCCGGCCGAGTCTTTTACGCTCACCTGATATTTGGTTGCCTGAGCAACATCCAACCACTGGAAGGTGTAGGATTTATTGTCTGAAAAAACCGCTTGACTAAAAGAAATATTCGCCATCTGTTATATCCTTTATTTTTATAATTGTTATGTATATTCGTGCGTACTTTAAACCGTAATCCCCATAAAGTCAAACCGCCAAACTCAATAATCAGCTATTTTTCATCTTTTTTCAGATTCCGGCTTGACGTTACCTGAAAAGTGTACTATCTTTCATTGTATTATATATCATATTGACAACTTTTTTACGAAGAAAGACCTTTAAATATGGCAGTAAATGATGCTAATTTTTCCATATCACCGGCCGCTCAGAATAACGCCGGGCAAAATATTGCGGTTGTTCCGGCGAATAATTCAGCGTTGAATAACGTAAAATCCACCGAACCGGCTAAAGATAATAAGCCGGTTGTACAGCAGGAGTCTATTTACGGCAAAATTTCGCAGATTCCAACTCAGAGTGCCGTGGAGGGCATCCGATTTGACTTTAATGACGGAATCCGCATTCTGTTTCCGCATAACGGCAAAATCTACCGGGTTAAGTTTTCCGACGTTGATACCGGCATAGTGCTGTACAATGCCGAAACCGTAGAAGGGGCGTTTGTTACCAGCGTAAAAAAATTCTTTATCCGCTTTAAACTTGAAATTTTCCGGCTTAATGAAGATAAACCCATTTTTGAACATGTTTTTGATCCGCGCGGCCGGGAAGTTATGGTACAACTGCCGGTTACCACTATTGGCGACAGCATCGGCTGGTTCAGCTATGTGGAGCGTTTTCAGAAACAGAATAAATGTAAAGTCATCTGCGTAATGCAGCCGCATATCTTCTGCCTCGTTAAAGACCAGTATCCGGAAATTACCTTTATCACCAAAGAGGAAACCGAAAAATATCAAACCTATGCCTGTTATTATATGGGGTTGTTTTTCCGGGGCAATGTAGACAATCAACCCATCGACTTCCGCTATATCGGCCTGCATCGAACCGCCGGATACATTTTAGGCGTGAAAAATATTTCGGATATTCCGCCCCGTTTCAACTTGTCGGCCAAGCGTAAAATTAAAGAACCGTACGTCTGCATTGCCGCTCAGAGTTCAAGTCAGGCCAAGTATTGGAATAATCCCTACGGCTGGCTGGAGGTGGTGGATTTTCTAAAGCAAAAAGGGTATCGGGTGCTTTGCATTGACAAAGAAAAAGTTTATGGTCAAGGCACCAGCAATAACTTTATTCCGTATGGCGCCGAAGATTTTACCGGGGCAAAACCGTTGCAGGAACGTGTGGACCTGGTGAAAGATGCCGAGTTTTTTATTGGTTTGTCCAGCGGGTTAAGTTGGCTGGCCTGGGGCTGTAACGTGCCGGTGGTGATGATTTCCGGCTTTACCCACCCCACCAATGAATTTGCCACGCCGTATCGGGTAATCAACTATCACACCTGCCACAGCTGCTGGAATGATATGCGGATTGATTTTGACCATTACGACTTTTTATGGTGTCCGCGTTTAAAAAACACGCCACGCCAGTTTGAATGCACCAGACTCATCTCAGCTCAGCAGGTAATCAACACCATTAAGCAGATACCAAGCTATTTGCAACGCCATCCGGAAGATAAAACTGAAGAGTAAAATTTGCCTCCGGGCAAATCGCAAATTCCAGAACCGCTAAAACCGTTGGTGTCAAATACCAACGGTTTTTAGGTATATAATTACGATTTTTTAGGGTTGAATACCAACTGCAAGCCTTCTCCGGTAAAGTTAAAGGCACAGATGGATAAGAATAAGGCCGCCCCCGGAATCAGCGTCAAATGCCAGTAATGAAACGGATTTTCAAACGCCTGACGCAACAAGCCTCCCCAGCTGGCCGTGGGCGGTTGTACCCCAAAACCTAAAAAACTTAACGTGCTTTCCGCCATTATCGCCCCCGCTACGCTGAAGGTGAAGGTTACGATTATCGGGGCGGAAATATTCGGCAGTAAATGCACCAAAAGTATCCGCCATACCGGGACTCCGGCGGCCACCGCACTTTGTATATACGCCATGGCACGCTGTTTTAACACCTCGCCCCGCACCAGTTGACATACGCCAATCCAGCCGGTAAAACCAATCACCAGTATCACCACCAGTATCGACTGCTGAAATTTATAATCCTGAAAAATCGCCATCAGTATCAGCAACAATAAAAACGTGGGAAAACAAATAAATATCTCCACAATCCGCATTACCGCCAAATCCAGCCAGCCGCCGCAATAACCACAGCATAAACCAAGCAGCGTGCCAATTACTATCGCAATCAACGTTGCCCCCAGCCCCACCGCCAGCGAAACCCGACTGCCGTACAACATACGGGCCGCCACATCACGCCCCACTTGATCGGTGCCGAAAATATGCCCGTTGCCGGGCGGCGCATAGGGCTTGCCGATTAACTCGTAAGGCCCGTATGGAATCGGTGCGAATATCGCCACACTGCCGGCCGGCAATCCGGCGGCCAGTTGCCGGTAGTCCGTCTTATCCAGCTTGCCCGGAGTCAACATAAAAGCCGCCAGCAAACCCAGAATACAGACACTCATATAGCCCCAACGCCATACCGGTTTAAGTTTTTTCCGCCATAACCAGCAGGGGAGTCCACCCAAAACCAGCAACAGCAGAAAAAAGTTAAATACCTGTTCAATAAATACTTCCGTAGTATCAGGGGCAAAAATATAGCGCAAAAACGGCAGACTTAAACTACCGTCGGCACTGTTATATAACAATAATGGCCGGGCATTGGCCAGCAGCGGTGCAAGTCCGGCAAATATCAGCAGTAAAACCGCTAAAACAATGCCGGACACCGCAATAAAATCAGTGCGCAGTTTACGCCATATTTTCCGGCGATACTTCAAAATTTCACCCAGTTTCCGGAGCGCAGTTTATCCAGTTCCACACATAAATTCGGAGTAAAACCCTGCCGTTCCGCCGGGTCAAACAGGCGGTCAAAAGAGTAAAATTCAATCTTATCCAGTTCCGACTCCTGAATTTTAAAGCCGTTGCTACGTACCAGTTTATAAACCCGCACATCTTCAGACTCAATTGAATTGCGAATCTGCAAATCAAACAATTCCGTTAACTCTTCCGCTTGAGCGGTTATGCCCAGCTCTTCATGCAGTTCACGCAAGGCGGCGGTCAAATAATCCTCACCGGCATTCAAATGGCCGCCCACGGCGGTATCCCATTTGCCGGGTTGAATATCCTTAGTCATTTTACGTTTCTGCAACAATATCGCCGGCTCAACCGGGTGAAAAACCACCACATGAACCGCCCGGTGCAGTAACGCCGGATTGCCATGGCACTCCCGGCGCAAATACTGCCCCACACATTGACCGGCGGGATTATACACATCAAAAAACTCGTCCGCCATTATCACTCCGCTCCGACATCCGTTTTTTTTGCTTTTTTACGCCGCACCGTTTTCCGTTTCTTCTCGGCGGCTTCCGGGAAAAACAGCAGTTTTCCATTATCCATTTCCACCTGAATTCCGGCGGCGTCGGCAAAATACCCTTTCAGTAATTCGTCGGCCAGCGGGTCTTCCAGATAGCGCTGTACCGCCCGGCGCAAAGGCCTGGCACCCAATTCGGCCTGATAGCCTTTCTGAATCAGAAAATCCCTGACCGCATCCGCCACCGTTAGACTTAACTTCTTAGTAGCCAAACGCTTGCCTACTGCATTAATCTCTATATTCACAATCTTCAGCAAATCATCTCTGGTCAACTGATGGAATACGACAATATCATCCAAACGATTCAGAAATTCCGGCTTAAAATGCTTTTTAGCCATCTCCATTACCCGCTCATCGGCCAACAACTGGTCGGCGGCGGCGTTAGATGCCCCAAATCCTAAGGCCCCATTGCCTTTCACCAGCTTTTCCGCTCCGGCATTGCTGGTCATAATCACCACGGTGTTACTGAAGTTGATGCGCTGACCTAAAGAATCGGTTAAATTGCCCTCTTCCAGAATCTGCAACAAAATATGCGTAACATCGGGGTGGGCTTTTTCAATTTCATCAAACAACACCACCGAATACGGACGGCGACGCACCCGTTCGGTAAGTTCTCCGCCCTCGCCATGCCCCACATAGCCCGGCGGCGAACCGATTAAACGGCTCACGTTAAACTTTTCCATATATTCCGACATATCCACCTGAATCAATGCATCGGAACTGCCGAACACCACTTCCGCCAACATCTTGGCCAACAATGTTTTACCTACTCCGGTCGGCCCTAAAAAGATAAATGATCCGATTGGTCGCGCCGGGTCTTTCAAGTCCGCCCGGCTGCGGCGCAAGGCTCTGGAAATGGCCGCCACGGCATTTTCCTGCCCAATCACCACTTTATTCAACTCATCTTCCAAATGCAACAGTTTCTGCCCCTCGCCGGCTTGCAGCTGTTGAACCGGCACTCCGGTAAGTTTGGCCACCACCTCGGCAATTTGAGCGGCGTCTATCACCGGGCGGGAGTCGTTTGCGCTGTCGGCATAAGCCTGTTTAGCCTCTTCCAACTGCTGACGCAAATCACGCTCTTTATCCCGCATGGCGGCGGCGGACTCAAACTTCTGGTCTTTAATCGCCTGTTCTTTGGCATTATGCACTTCTTCAATTTGCGTATCTAATTCCGTAGTGTCCAACGGCGGACGCACGTTCATAATACGGGTTCTGGCGCCGGTTTCATCCAGTACATCAATGGCTTTATCCGGCATAAAACGATTGGTTATATAACGGTCGGCCAAACGTGCGGCCGCCTCTAATGCGGCATCGGTATAAATTACGTGATGGTGATTTTCGTAGGTACTGCGCAAACCTTCCAGAATCTTAATCGTGTCCGCCACCGACGGCGGATTCACCATTACCGGCTGAAAACGACGCTCCAGCGCCGCATCTTTTTCTATCCCTTTGCGATATTCATCCAGCGTAGTTGCCCCCACGCACTGCAGTTCACCACGAGACAACGCCGGTTTAATGATATTGGCCGCATCCATGGCGCCCTCTGCCCCGCCCGCACCGACGATGGTATGCAGTTCATCAATAAACAGAATGATTTTACCGGAGTTCCGCACTTCATCCAGCACGGCTTTAATGCGTTCCTCAAACTGCCCCCGGTACTTGGTACCCGCCACCATTAACGGCAAGTCCAACGCATAAATCTGTTTATCCTGCAACGGTTCCGGCACTTGTCCGGCGGCAATCGCCTGCGCCAAGCCTTCCAAAATAGCGGTTTTACCCACGCCCGCCTCGCCAATCAGCACCGGATTATTTTTAGTGCGACGGCACAGAACTTGTATTATCCGTTCTATCTCATTATACCGCCCAATCACCGGATCAAGTTCGCCATTAGCCGCCAACTGCGTTAGATTACGCCCAAACGCATTTAAGCCGGGGCAGTCGCCGGAGTTCCGCCCCTGAGGGGTTGACGCATTGGTTGCATCCGAATTGGCGGGTTCGCCGTCGCCGCCGGCATCTTCGGCCTCCGGCACATAATCGGGGTCTAAAGATTTCAACACCTCGTGCCGCACCGCCGCCAAGTCCACATTCATATTGCGCAACAAACGGGCGGCCACGCTGGAGCCGTCCCGCAATAATGCCAACAGCAAATGCTCGGTACCGATAAAATTATAATTCATCGCCCGTGCCTCCGCCGCCGACAAAATCAAGACCCGTTTTAAGCGTTCCGTTAAGGGAATCAACCCGGTTACTTTAGTTTCGCCGCCCACGCCGCAGGATTTTTCCACCTCTAACCGCAAGTTGCTTAAATTAAGCCCCATGCCGCGCAAAACCTGCACCGCCACGCCTTCATTAAATGCCAACAGCGCCAGCAACAGGTGTTCAGTGCCGACACTGTCATGATTAAACCGCTTTGCCTCCTGCTGTGCCAGCATTAAGACATGTTGAGCACGCGGCGTAAAATTTGTCATACCGTCAAAATGTTCAGCCATAATCCAGACCTCCTCGCTAAAAAATTATTCCACGAATAATTTACAACGCTTCCGGCTTGCTGTCAAGACCGTTAACGGCAATTTCGCTGATAAATGCCCACGATCCGTTGCGGGGAGTAATTTCCAGCTTTACATAACGCCCTTTGCTGTCCGGTAAACTAATGGTCTGCTTAAGCGTACGGTTGATGCCGGAATTGTCCGCCGCGGGAGTAACGGTAACAGCCTCCGGCCATTTAGTAACGTCATCGGACACCGCCACGGTAATTTTTTCCGGCGCCAACACGTTCCCCTGCCCGCCGTCAATCAAATAACAATCCACACTATTTATATCGGCGTTTGGCAAGCCGGTATCAATCACGATATGCCGGGTTAAATTCTCTCTAAAGCCCACGGCGTCCTTACCGTAGTTGGCGGTAATTACGCCATCGGTCAACATAAAACCGTCATCGCCGTATTCCACCTCATTACCCAATCCGGTGGGGTGCGGCCGATAGGTCAACTGTATTTGCGCCGGAGACACCCGTTTGCCACGTTTATAAAGTTCCACCTCGCCCAAAAACAACCAGCCTTTGGTGGTCATTTCCAGCGTAACATACCGCCCGGCGGTGTTTTTGGGTAACTTAAACAGCAACACCCGGCGATCAGGAGACACTTTATAATTACTGTAAGAACGAATCTTGCCCCCGTCCGGCACTACCCCCATGCCGTTATTGGCAAATATCGGCTTGCTGTCGGTAATTGTGGCGGTGAGAGTTTGCGGCAGAAAAACGCCGCCATGTTCAATATTCTCATACGAATACAGCCAAATTTCATCAAACTCAGTTACATAACTCAGGTCTAAAAAGAGTTGCACTTTTCCCAGCGTCTGCCAACCAACATAGTCATTCCAGTTTTCGGTACGTAAAACGCCGTTCAGCAAATCCCGCCCGTTTTTGTCCGGATACTGCGGTTTGGCGGACGGCAAGTCCGAATAATACGGCTGTTTATAGCTTAAGGAATAAATCTCGTTTGACACACTGGGGGTCATCTGACAATTAACATCCACAATATTGGCACTTCGGCCGGAAATGTCCGGCGTTAGTTTTATCCGCAATCCGGTGGTTTTTAATTCAGGAATTTCCAGCGTAATATTCTGATACTGCCCCCGGTTCGTCTCTTTTTTGCGACGGTTCAGCCAGCCTAACGGCTTATATTCGTTGGCGGCGGAGTCCAAATATTCCAGGCTCACACTCCCGGTAAATATCTTTTCCCCCGGCTCCTGCAAATAAATATCGATTGCACCCGGAGATGACTCCTGCACAAAACTATAGTTTATTTCCGTACTGCCGTCAGGCAATTTCTGCATTGCCCAACTGCCTTCACGAGGAGCGGTTACCGGTTTCCCGGCCACAAAATCCATCCACGTTTCGTATAACGCCCGATCCTCTTTATTCTGATTCTTATACAGCGAATCGCCACCGAAGTAATAGGCACACGGCGCATTAAAATTGGTAAGATAAGCACTTTCCAGCGTTTCATAAAAAATCTGCCGGTGTCTGGGCCGGGGGCTGGAGTCATACAATTCCAATTCTAAAGCCATGCCTAAACGCTTAGCTTCGTCAATCGCATTAAGCAACTGATTGCGACGGGTTTGCGGCCCGGTAAACTGCCAGTTGCTCTGTAAAAACGCCGCATCAAATCCCGCCTGTTTCCAGTTCTCCCGTCCACCGGCGGTATAGTATGGAATCCACATTACTTTATAACCCAGTTTATGAGCGTAAAAACATATCTCTTTGGCTACTTCCAAATTTTCGCCCTGCATATCTTCACGCATCATATAGAAGCCCCACAACGCTAATTCCGGACTGCTTTTCATGCACTCCGCCACCTGATTGATATACCAGACAATCACTTTTTGGCGATCCAGCGGAATGCTGAGGTTTTCCGACACGCCGTCGCCATCCACATCGCCAAAATCTTTGGCATTGCCATGCAGCCACGGCACGGCAAACATGGTATAAACCGGGTGCTTGGCGGCGGCGGGTAACAAATCTTTACTGCGCAACTCTTTAACGGCCTCATTTAAGGCCGGGACATCGGTATTTTGATCAAAATACGCCGTCAAAATCTTCTGCCAGTCCGTCATTACGGTGGCGTCATATTCGGTGCGTCTGCCGTTGGGTAAAGTATGATACATGAACAAAAACGCATCAAAACCCGCTTGATTAGTGGGTTGTTCATCCACATACTTTACCAAAAACGGCTTAAAGTGCGCCGCATCCTCTTTTATCGCATCATTATGATACATTAATGCACAATGCCGAAAGCCGACTTTTTCGGCCGTCAACGGTTCCGTCGCTGCCGCCCAAGCCGCCATCGGGCCACCGATTAAAACTCCGCAAAACACTATTTTTTTTAACCAATTCCGCATTGTGCATCTCCAGTTTTTTGATTAGTCGATTAAAGTTATCCCAAACAGATAGAACGGATTTTCGCTTGCCGTGTCGACCAGTTTTATGCCGGTAATCGTCTTTTCCGGATACGGATTGGCGTAAGAGGCGTACCAGACGCCCATCCGCTGTTTACCGTTCATAAACCGGAACATGTTACCGGTGGAAAGCCGATAATTCACGTCTTCCTCCGGCGGGGCGATTTCATGCTGATAACGTACCGGCAACTCCGCGCTGGTGCCGTCGGCATAGCTGATTACATAATTTGCCACCACGTCTTTCGGGTTCGGCTGAATCCCCAATGTAGTGTGGAAAAAGCACAACTCTTTGGCGGTAGTCGGCACCATATTGATATTGACTTCCGCCGGAAACTTGGGATTTAAGCGGGACTTTAACGCCACCGCCGCCGCCCCGTCGGCATTACCGGGAACTTGGAATTTGACTCGGCCGACTTGCAATTCGCCCGCTTTCAACGCCTCAAAACCATACAGTTTTCTGGTTAAAAACGGATTGCCTTTTTCGGTTATATTGATATTGGCGGCACTGCTTAAGTCCACCATTTTGCCGGACTTCACCCCGGTATTGCGGGCAGGTTCCAGCAACGAGGCGAACAACTCTTTACCGTCAAACTTATTGCTCCGGTCGCTGGCATTCCAGCTCCACGCTCCACTGCGGGTATAGGGCGCCATCTGAATAAACCACTTGTCCAGAGCATCGTGGCAACCGCTGGTAATCACGCTGTTATTTTCACCGGTTACCTCCGGGTAAATCCAGGTGGTGGAAATCATGCCCAGGCCGCCAACCTCTTTAGTCGCCTTAGTTAAGGTTTCCACGTTATTTATTTCAAACCACGACGAGCCGGCCACTTCAAATCCCTCCGCCGCCAGATGTTCCAAATCTAAAAAGCGGTCGGTTTTTCCGGCGTAACGCCATACGCAGAATACAATATCCCGCGGCAAGTCCGGGCGAATCGTATCCACCCAATCCGGGTCGCCGCCGCCATGACCATTCTCCGGGCTTTCCTCTTTCGTCACAAAAATATCGTGCCACATCATGATTTTGGCATTATGTTTTTTGGCGTAATTATAGTACCACATCACGTCATCATACACCAGTTTCGGAGTGCCGATGGCGATACTTTCCGGCCGGTTCGGGTACTTGGCCCAAGTGTAAAGTTCATCATGGCCGATATGCAGATAGGCCGGATTATGGAAGGTTTCCCGCACTTCGTCAAACACCTTTTCCATTAACGGATACAGATCGGGATGACTGGTGAAATACGCATACGGATTGGCCAAATCTTCGCACATATCTTTGTTTTGACCGTTGGAGAACAGCCACGGCATGTGGCTTAAAGTCTGCATTAATGGAATCGGGTCTATAAAATTTTCTTCACATAACGCAATCAATTTTTGGCAGTCTTCCTTGCTTAAACCCCATTTAACATGCAGTTCCGGAATCGACTCCCAATGCACAAATTCACACTCCATAATAAAAGTGTTCATCTTCATCGGCACCATAACGTCGGCAATAATGCGGCTTAGCAACGCATAAGCATCACGATCCGGCAGCATAAAATGCACCGCACGCATCTGCATATCCGGCCAGTCACGCACCAGCACCGCCGGAATCGAGCCGTCGGCGGCGGTTAAACTTTTTAACGTCTGCAACCCGTAAAATGCACCACGTTCGGTGGGGGAAATCAATAAAATTTCCGACTCTTTTACCTGCAATACATAACCTTCCGGATTAGCCGGGGGAATCAACATGCCCTCGCCGGACTGCGACAATAAAATCCTTATTGCCTTGTTACCGTTGCCGCCCTGCCCCAACTGAGCTTCCACCTTTTTCAGTAAACGCTCATCAATCGCTTGCTTACCGAACGACTCGTCAAAATCAACCGTTACTTTAGCATCGGCACTCTTTACCCAGGCCGGAGTTTTAAAATACTCAATCGCTTTCGGCACCGGCACCAGCGGCGGAGTAAATTCATAATCACTGCTGACTATGCCGGCCGCCGTTACCGCCGCCGGAGCGGTACGGTTTGCCGCCGCCAACGGTTCAACCACCGTTAATTTAGGATTCGGCACATAAGTTAAACGCACTTTACTGTTGTATTTTTTATCCGGAGTCATCGGCACCTGATGGCCAATCCAGAAACAACGGCGTTCTTCAAATACCACGCCGCGGCGGTCGCCAACTAAAAATGACGGCCCGTCCAGAACCTCTAAAGTTAAAGTACCGTAAGCATTGGTAAAGGTGGCTTTAACCACATCCTCCATCACATGCTTTACCTGAATTTCGCCCTCAAACGCCGGAGTGATTGCCCCGACTAAACGAGTACCGTCGGCCTTATATGCCTCATAAGTGGAGTCCGCCAGCAAGTATTCCGGCGTTACCAGCAAGGTGTTTTCCATGTCGGTCGGGTCGGCATGAGTCAACTGCGCCGTTAAGGTTAAAATCAGCGAATCACCGTCACGAGTTACCGAATACTCCTCAATATCAACTTTATTTTTCGGGCCTTTCTGCACAATCTCCACGGCGTCCGGCTGATTGACAAACTCCACATCGTCGGTGATGTTGTAAAAATGTTTTTCCCGGAACGGCGGCACGCAGACAATTACACTGGTCATCGTGGTCAAGTCCGCCACCTCGCTCTTAATCATAAAACCGTTCCGGGTGGCGGCCATATTCAGCTCGCCGGCCAGCAACGCCACTCCGCCGGTAAGCACCGCCAAAATGCCGGATAATACTCTTTTTCTCATCAAAACTTCATCCTTCCTCTTTATTTTATCTCTAAAAACGTTTCTATTTTTGTTAAACCCTCGGCATGGCCGGCTCTAATCGCCACCATATCCTCTAAGCGGATGCCGCCCCACTCCGGGTAATATACGCCCGGTTCCACCGTTATAACTTCATTACCTCTCAACGGCTTATGATTACGCAGATTCAAACGTGGCTGTTCATGAATATCCAGCCCCACGCCATGCCCCAAGCCATGAAAAAAGCCGTAATTACTGCCGTCGGCACTGTTTTTACCGGTGGGGAAGCCCCGTTTCGTTAAAATATCGGCGGCCAACTGGTGTATTTCCGCCGGAATCACCCCGGTTTTCAACGCTTTTTTAGCCGTTTCTCTGGCCTCCAGCACAGCATTAAAGGCCGACTTTACCACTTTAGGGGCAGTGCCTTTTACCACCGTCCGGGTTAAATCGCCCCAATAACCGCTGCTGTTATGCCGGGGAAAAATATCCATTACAATCGGCGTATGAGCGTACAACACGCCGCTGCCCTCGCAATGCGGACAGGCCGACTGCACGCCGCCGGCCACAATGGTTGACTCCGCCATCGCCCCCTCGCCCGCCATGGTCAACACAATTTCCCGGCGTAAACGTTCACTGGTTAATGGTACGCCCTGCCATTGCAAAGTATTATCGGCGGCGATTTCGGCCTCGGCCAACACGTTAAACGCCCGGCGCATACCATTTTCGGTAATTCGCAACGCCGCCGTAATTGCCATAATTTCGGCTTCGGACTTAAACTCCCGTTCCGGCATAAAACTTCCGGTTTCGGCCATCACCGCCAACCCTTCGGCCTGCAGTGTATTGGCCAACCCCAACGGGAAATGATATGGCACCAGTACCGTATCAATGTCATATTTTTGACACAACACCATTATGGCCGCCGCCGTACTGTCGGCCGCCAAACTTTCCAGCGCCACCACCTCTACGGCATGATTAGTCTCTTTTCTCGCCCGGTCAAATTCCAGACACGAAACCACAATCATTTTCCGCTCCGGCGTGGCCAGATAGATAAAACTGTCCGGCGCATTAAACTTGGCGGCATATCGCATGTCGCTGTCGTGTTCGCTGGCCGCAACCATTAATTTTGCATATTTCATAGCCTTATTTTCCTAAAAACAACTTGATTTTCTTAGAAAATAGCATATCTTACAGATAATGCAATTTTTAATTTTATAAAACTACAGGATTTATCTGCTATGACTATCTTTTATTACCTGATTATCTTTATTGCCGCCTATTTTTGCGGAGCTATGCCCTGGGGCTTATGGATCGGCTTTATCTATGGTAAAGATGTCCGCAAAGAGGGCTCCGGCAATATCGGCGCCACTAATGTTACCCGGGTGGTGGGGCCAGTTCAAGGTAAAATCTGCTTTGCGTTGGACTTTGTAAAAGGATTTCTGCCGGTTTTGGCGGTCAGTTTATTAATGAAGTCCGGTGTATTGCCGGAACTGGCGTTTGCACAGATTATTGCGGCGGTGGCTCCGGTGGCGGGGCATATGTTCTCAATTTTCCTCAAGTTCACCGGCGGTAAAGGAGTGTCTACGGCGGCCGGAGCAATTTTAGGGTTGTCGCCGTTGGCCTGTTTAGTGGGGCTGATTATCTGGGCAGTGGTGTTTTTAACCTCCCGTTATGTCTCGTTAGCCAGTATTGTTGCGGCGGTGGCGGTGCCGGTCAGTGCCTCAATTTTCAGCATGACCAACATTTATCACTTAGGCTGGCCGACTCAAATTCTGCTGTATTTATTATGCGCTTTAGCCGTGGCACGCCATCACGCCAACATTAAACGACTGCTCAACGGTACGGAAAATCGTTTTGTCAAAAAATAATACCGCCATGTCGATGCCGGATAAAGTAATGATTATGGAAATTTAAGTTATGCAAAGTTTAAAAGAGTTATTCCGCATTGGTATGGGGCCATCCAGCAGTCATACCATGGGGCCAAGAAAAGCGGCCGAGGTCTTTGGCGGCAAATTTCCACACGCCGACCAATATCAAGTTACTTTATACGGCAGTCTGGCCGCCACCGGCAAAGGCCATTGTACCGATTTTGCAATTATTGATGTACTGGGCAACCAAAAGACGCAAATTATCTGGAATCCGGAAGTTTGCCTGCCTTTTCACCCTAACGGCATGTGGTTTAAAGCCTTAAATGACGATGGTAAACTATTGGGCGAATGGACGGTTTTCAGCGTAGGCGGCGGTACCTTGCGGGAAGAAAGTACCGTGGCGGCCGATTCACCCGTATATCCATTCACCAATTTTGCCGAAATAATCACTTGGGCGCAAAGTTCCGGGCGGCCGATTTCCGATGCCGCCATGGAGTTTGAACCGCACATTGCCGATTATCTTGCCGAAGTATGGTATACCATGAAGCGAGCCATTGAAGTCGGCCTGAATGAAGAAGGCGTATTGCGCGGCGGTCTGCATTTACAGCGTAAAGCATACTCCTTTTTTGCCAAAGCACGCACCCTGAAAGCGGGTGCCAATCGCACCGGCTTATTGTCGGCCTATGCCTTGGCGGTGAGTGAACAGAATGCGGCCTGCGGAATTGTAGTTACCGCCCCCACCTGCGGCTCCTGCGGCGTGGTGCCGGCCGTACTGCGTTATTTGCAGGAGGAATTGAGCTGTTCCGATGCTCACATTATCCGGGCGTTGGCGGTGGCCGGCTTAATCGGGAACACGGCCAAACGCAATGGCTCGATTTCCGGAGCGGAAGTCGGTTGTCAGGGCGAAATCGGCGTAGCGTGCGCTATGGCGTCGGGGGCGGCCTGCAGTTTATTGGGCGGCACGCCGGCTCAAATTGAGTATGCGGCGGAGATTGGGCTGGAACATTTTCTGGGCTTAACCTGCGACCCGGTTTTAGGCTTGGTGCAAATCCCTTGTATAGAACGCAATGCCGTTGCCGCCAGCCGGGCATTAATGGCGGCGGAATATGCGTTATTAACCGATGGTCTGCATCGGGTTTCTTATGACACCGTAGTAAAAACCATGCTGGTTACCGGCCATGATATCCCGTCTTTATATCGGGAAACCTCCAACGGCGGCTTGGCTAAACTGGTATAATCGATAATACAAAAGGTGATTTTTATTGTAGACAATATAGCTGTTTAGCTACACTCTGAAAACTACGACGACTTAGCCGGTTTTGCATTATCGACTATATTTGTTCAACTTTATAATCGCTCCAACCTGAGAAAGTTAATTATATAGTTAATTTTTAAAATTCACCATTATAAAAATCTCCAAATAAAATCTAAAATATTTACTTTTAGC
>CAZEHZ010000012.1:0-31263 GCA_964512385.1 uncultured Victivallaceae bacterium
TTGTCAAGTCCGCAAAACAATTTTTACACATACCGGAAATACACCCGCATCGGAAGATAGTCGATCATGCAAAACCGGCTATGTGGTTAATACGCAAAAATTTAAATTCCACAAACTGTATAAATAAGTGCAAGTTTTTTACGTAAAACTTGTTTTATACATAAATACCTCTTGGTTTTTAGACGTTTTTGCTGCCTTGCGAAACCCTATCGGCTGATTCGCAAAGCAGCAACTGCACTCTCCCCTGACACCTTTTGCGTTATCGACTACTTATCGACTGAAAAAACGTATGATAAGCAACTTCCAACCATTCAACGGCGGAAATCTTAACGGAATTTCACCCCATGTGAATTTATGCAAAATCGATTTAAAATGCGTGAATGTGTCAAACGTCTTTTTGCCGTGATAAGCCCCCATCCCGCTGGCCCCGATGCCGCCAAACGGCAGTTTAGGCGCCGCCAACTGCATAACTGTATCATTCACCGCCATACCGCCGGAACTGCACTGCGTTGCCAACAACGCTTTTTCCGCACGGGATGAACTGAATAAATATAATGCTAATGGTTTGGGCCGCATTTTTAAATCCGCTACCACTTCCGGCAACGTATCAAACTCCATAACCGGCAGAATCGGCCCAAAAATTTCCTGCTGCATTAACGGTGAATCCCAATCCACCATATCGACAACCGTTGGCGCAATATAACGAATCTTTGCATCATTCTCTCCGCCGCAAATCAAGCGGCCATTCCCTAAAAGCTCCGTTAACCGCTTAAAGTGGAAATCACTTACGATCCGCCCGAAATCATTGCAATCCTGTGGATTGGCACCAAAAAACTTTTGCACATATATCCGGATTTTACGCATTAATGGCTCTTTTACACTGCTTTGCACCAATAAATAATCCGGCGCAACACATGTCTGCCCCGCATTTAAAAATTTTCCCCAGACAATCCGTTTGGCCGCTACATCCAAATTGGCATTTTCGGTTACAATACACGGACTTTTTCCACCCAGTTCCAACGTTAACGGCGTTAGGGTTTCTGCCGCTTTACGCATAATTATCCGCCCCATGCGTTCACTGCCCGTATAAAATATATAGTCATATCTGGCCGCAATCACGTTATCCCAAGCGTCATTTGTGCTTATCACAACTTGCGGCTCCGCAAGTTCGGCAATAATCTTACGCAATACTCCGGCGGACGAATCGGCACTTTCCGGCAATTTAACCAGCACCGTATTCCCGGCCGCAATCGCCCCGATCAGCGGTTCCAGCGTCAGCAAAAAAGGATAATTCCACGTTCCGCCCACCAAAACCACACCGTACGGTTCCGGCATAATACGTCCGTAAGCCGGAAAGTTAAATATCCCCGCCGACACCAGACGACTCCGACTCCACCAGCGCAACCGTTTTAACGTATGCTGCAGTGTTTGATACAGCAACGCCAATTCAGACGCCACCGCTTCGCCTTCCGACTTATTTAAATCGCTCTTTAACGCCTGCAACACCTCATCATGATTATTCTTAAGTGCTGCAAGCAATTTTTTTAATATCTTTTTCCGGGCAGACACCTCTTTAGTCCGACCGGAATCAAAAGAACTGCGCAATATACCAACTTGTTGAACCACTGGATTTTCCGGCATATTCTACTCCTTATAAATTCGCTCAACCCTACTTCCGACAGAGCATAAGAGTTCATACGCATGAGTTCCTTTTAACTGCGCCCACTCTTCCAACGTAATTGAATTTTCTCCCTGTGTGCCGATGCACACCACCTCATCTCCGCATACGGCCTCCGGCACATTGTCCAGTAAAACCGTAGTGTAATCCATGGAAATCCGCCCCAGTACCGGGCAGAATTGGCCGCCAATCAACACATAACCCCGATTCGACAACGCTAAAGGCAATCCATCGGCATAACCGGCCGCAATCGTACCAATGCGGCTTTCACGCCGCAGTTTATAAGTGCGCCCATAACCCAGCGTGGCCTCCGCCGGCAAAGTTCTTACCTGTGCCAAGCGGGTTTTTAAGCTGACAATACCGTGTAAATCCATGGTATGCGCCACTTCATTATCACAATAACCGTACATATTGATTCCGGCCCGCACCCGATTGAATGGCGCCCGACTGCATTCGGCAAAATTATTGATGGCGTCACTGGCGGCCATGTGAACTTCGGCAAATGAAATACCGGCCTCGCTCAAGCGCAACAGCAGGGCTTTAAACCGGCTGATCTGCACTTCGGTAAACGGGTCATATTTACTGTATGCCACCGGGCAATGACAATACAACCCAAATAAATCCAAATTAGGAATCCGGGCCACCTGCATAATCTGCTCAAACGCATTTTCATAACGGAACCCCAGCCGCCCCATGCCGGTATCCACCGCAATTTGTACCCGGATACGCTTATGCTGTCTAGCTGCCTCGGCACTCAACAACTCGGCACTTGCCAAATCGCATACCGGCGCAATCAGATTAGCCTCCACAGCCGGAGTAATTTCCCCCGGCAGCAGATTACCCAAAATACGAATCGGCAGTTTAAAGCCGGTAAGTTCAAGTGCTTCACGCACTTCCGCCACACCGAACCCGGCACAATCCGGATGCTTTGCCACCAAATCCGCAATCGGTTTTACACCCAATCCATAGGCGTTGGCTTTCAGCACGGCCACCACTTTACCGGGCGCGACCTTTTTGGCTATCGTGTCAAAATTATGCCGCAACCCGGTCAAATTGACCTCCAGCCGCACCCGGCTCTCAATCTTATTCATTTTTTTATACCCCGGAAATCCTACTTGGCGTATTCCACCGAGCGGGTTTCACGAATAATTGTAATTTTAATCTGCCCCGGATAATTCATCTCTTTTTCGATCCGCTGGCAAATATCCTTGGCCAACATTTGCGCTTCGCCTTCCGCCACCTTTTCCGGCAGGACAACTACACGCACCTCACGACCGGCCTGCAGTGCATAACAGCTTTCCACACCCTGGAAATCACGGGCAATCGCTTCCAACTGTTCCAAACGGCGCAAATAAAGCTCCGTCGTTTCACTGCGGGCGCCGGGGCGGGACGCACTTAACGTATCACAAGCGTTAATCAAGATATCATACGGGGTCTGCGGTTCAATTTCCGCATGGTGCGCCGCTACCGCCTGAATAACATCTTTCGCCTCATTATGCTTGCGTAAGATATCCGCCCCGATTTGAGCGTGCGAACCTTCCACTTCATGGTCAATCGCCTTACCGATATCATGGAACAAACCAATGCGCTTGGCCTTCTGTTCATCCAAACCGAGTTCCGCCGCAATAATACCCATAAAATAGGCGGTTTCCAGCGAGTGCTTCAGCACGTTCTGCGAAAAACTGTAACGATACTTCAAGCGGCCGAGCAAGCGGATAACCTGCGGCGACGCTCCTTGAATCCCCGTTTCCAGCACGGCGGCTTCTCCGGCGGAAAATACATCATCTTCCACCTCTTTGGTAATTTTCTTAACCAGTTCTTCAATCCGGGTCGGATGAATACGACCGTCGGCAATCAGGCGTTCAATCAACTGACGAGCCACCTCTTTACGAATCGGGTCAAAACAGGAAATCACCACGGCTTCCGGCGTATCATCAATCAGAATACTTACTCCGGTAGCGGCTTCCAACGCCCGGATATTACGGCCTTCACGCCCGATAATCCGCCCCTTCATCTCATCATTCGGCAACGGAATCGTGGCAGTAGTACGTTCGTAGGTACAATCCGACGAATAGCGTTGAATGGCATAGGTCAAAATCCGGCGCGACTCTTTTTCCGCCTTCTGTTTGGCCTCTTCCAACACATCCCGCACCATCAGTCCGGACTCGTTACGAACCTCATTTTTCAATTTTTCCAGCAAAATATCCCGTGCTTCATCCCGGCTTAAATCCGCCACACGTTCCAGCATGTCAATTTGTTCCGAGATTTTCTTTTGCAGTTCCACTTCCCGTGTATTCAAACGTTCCCGAACCTGTTCAATCTCTTTTTCCTGCTTTTCCACATTGCGCAACTTGCCGTCATACTGGTCATTTTTACGCTCTAAAGCCTCTTCACGCTGCGACAAACGCTTTTCCGTATTCTGCTGTTCACGTCTACGCTCTTTAAGCTCCTGCTCAAACTCTTCACGCATCCGCAGAATTTCGCTTTTAGCCGCCACTTTTGCTTCACGCAAAATATGTTCCGCCTCTTTTCCGGCATCCCGTTTCAGCATTTCCGCCTGTTTTGCCGCCGACTGTTTACGCACCGCCTGCAGCACTGCAATAAATACACTTCCTGCAATCACCCCACCGACACCGGTTCCGATGATTATTGCTAATTCACCAATTGTCATTTTTTAATTCCTTTACTTCCCTAAAATTTCTAAACCATCTTCATTTACCACCCGGTCCAGCCGCCGGTCATGTGCCTCGGCCGGAATCCTCTCCAGTTTCTGAAACCGGAAAAAAACACCTGTTACTTTTTGAGTACAGTTTTGCAATAAACGGTCATAATACCCCTTACCGCGCCCCAATCGATTGCCGCTGGCGTCATAAGCCACCCCCGGTACCAAAAAGGTTATTTGAGCCAACTCATTCGGACTCGCCGGCGGCAAATCCGGTTTCGGCTCTAAAATCCCATAGCGACCAACCGTTAAACCCGCAGCAAAATCCACGATTTTCACCATGTCATACCCGCCGGTTTCCGCATTGTAACGCGGCAGATAAACCGATTTATTCTCCGCCACCGCCCAACGGCAGAACGGGGACAAATCCGGTTCGCTACCATCGCTCCAAAACACACCAAGGTGATTGCTATGTGCCCATAACACATTACCAATTAACAGATTATTTATCTTTTCATTGGCCATGCTCCGCCAAACTGCGTCTATATTTTTACACTTTTGCCGCATTGTTTGCCGGAGTTGTTTTTTATTTTCAATTACAGCAGGGCAATTCATTTCTGCATCTCCTTGCTGTTAATCTGCTTACGCATTTGGTCAAAATAATTCAACCGCTCTTTTATTTTGGCCTCATATCCCACGCCGTTACCGGGAATATTATAATATTTTACCGGTACCATCATATAATCCTGTACGGCATAACCGCCGACGTCATGCGGATAAATATAATCTTTACCATGCTGATTTTCCTGCCCGCCGGCAGAATGCGGATCCAGCAAATGATTTGGAATTGGTTGAATACGATTAGTTCCCACATCTTTCAGCGCCGCATTTATGGCTAAATACGAGGCATTGCTCTTGGGTGCGGTGGCGCAATATGTTACCGCCTGAGCCAAAATTATCCGTGCTTCCGGCAACCCGACAAAATCCACCGCCTGCATTGCATTCACCGCCACACTGATGGCCCGCGGATCGGCATTACCGATATCTTCAGAGGCAAAAATTATGATTCGCCGGGCGATAAACCGAATATCTTCGCCGGCATTAAGCATTTTGGCCAGATAATATATTGCGGCGTCCGGGTCGCTACCCCGCATACTCTTAATAAATGCGCTGGCGGTATCGTAATGCCCATCGTCGCCATAAACCATAAACTTACGCTGAATCGACTCTTCCGCCACGGTTCGGGTAATAACAATCCGGCCTTCCGCATTACACCCGGTGGTGCTTACGGCAATTTCCAACGCATTTAAGGCTCGTCTGGCGTCGCCCTCGCAGGCTACGGCTAAAAATTCGGCGGCGTCATCGGTTAAAACCACCAGGTCATCCGCCCAGCCGCTCTTCACCGCACGCTCCAGTAACCGGCATATATCCGCCTCGCCTAACGGTTCCAGCTGAAAAACCAAAGACCGGCTCAGCAACGCCCCCACCACATAAAACTGCGGATTATGCGTTGTGGCCCCAATCAAACGGATATTACCGTTTTCTACATCCGGCAATAACGAATCCTGCTGCGATTTGGTGAAACGATGAATTTCATCCACAAATAAAATTGTGCGTTTATCATGTAAATGCAGTCTGGTAACGGCGTTAGCCACCTCTTTACGAATATCGGCCACCGTACTGGTTACGCCGGATAAACGGACAAATTCGCTGTTGGTGGTATTGGCGATAATCTCGGCCAAACTGGTCTTTCCGGTTCCGGGCGGACCGGACAAAATGATGGAACTGAAGCGGTCGGCATCCACCGCCCGGCGCAATAACTTGCCCGGCGCCAGTAAATGCTGCTGCCCCACATATTGGTCAAAACTATGCGGACGCAAACGAGCCGCCAAGGGTTGAATCCGCCACTGCGCTTCATCCTTGACTGCCGCATCACCGCAATCAGTTAAAAAATCGACCTGCTCCATAAGTATTCTTTATGGAGGCATGTTCACCCTAAAAGCCGGGCGACTTGCAGGTTTTTAACGCCTTGTCCGGCGGTACAACCAGCCAAACAAGCGCAATAACACTCAAAAAAAGTTTCGGTTTCCGTCCACCCTATGGTAAAAAACTCATCTTCCTATCGGATTCCTATCTTAAAACCATGTAATCAACGGTTGCCGCAACAATATTTAAGAACCATTTACGCCGGAACCTAAAATCGTCACCGGAGGGCGGGGAACAAACCTCCTGCCTTCCTGTTATATAAACTATATGTAAACGGAGAAAATCTCCATGTCCAATAATATAGTTAGCTATCCGCAAAAATGAAAGTATAAAAACTGAAAAAAGCTAAAAAAAAGCTAAAAAAATCTGTATTCGCCAATTTAACAATGGAGAATACAGATTTTAGGTCATTCTTCGCCTAATCTTCCGGGTTTAAAAGCAACATTACATCGGTTTGCAATTCCGTGAGCAATTCAATTTGACGGCCAAAATTGTCATTATCATAAAAATTGGTAATCAATACCCATGCCGTATCGGTAGCGGGATTGTAATACGCATAGCTGAAGTATCCTCTAAAAGCACCATTATGCCCATACCCCAAGTTGCGGTTAAACCGCACCGTGCCGTAGCCGTAATCACTCTCCGGCGGCGGCAACATCTGCTGAACCGACGCCAACTGCACCGCCGTATTGCCACTGAATAACAATTTCATCCATTTGGCAATATCGCGCGGTGTAGACACCATATTGCCGCTCCCGACAAATACCGATGCATTGCGCTTGGTACCCGGCACAAACCGTTTATTCTTCTTGTCAAACCGATATCCTTCCAATGCCGGCGGCGGCAGTTCCTGCTCGTTACCCGCCGTTACAATGCTGGTCGCCGTCAAACTGTTCGGCGTAAGAAAACGCTGTTTTATAAACTCTTCATGCGGCATGCCGGACACCCGCTCCACAATCAACGCCACCAATGCGTAACCCATGTTGGAATAAAACATACCGGCGCCGGGTTCGCCATATTTCAGTTTACTGTCATTCTGCACCTGCATAAGATTTGCCGCCGTAAACTGATAATCCGGCGTTTGCTCCATCATATAATCGGTATAATCGCATCCGGCATACGGTACATCCAAATCAGCCGGAATCTCCTGATTGATAATATCGCCGATGCCGGAGGTGTGGTTTAACAGCTGACGAATAGATATCTGCTCTTTATACGGAATGTTAAATTCCGGCGTATCCGGCACATAGGGTTGATCCGAACCAATCATCAAGTCGGTTAATTTAGCATCTAAATCCAGCTTATTCTCCTGCGCCAACAGCATAATTGCCGCAGAGTAGAAGTTTTTAGTTACGCTGGCTATCCGGTAATGCGAATCCGCCGACACCGTTTTTAACATTCCGGTGGTCAAAAACAACTCTTCATCGCCTTGTATAATATAAAATGCGATTCCCACGGGTTCATTCAATTTATACTCGCCGTACAACTTTTGTTGAGTATAATCCATTTTGGTTTGAATTTCCGGCGCATTTTCCTGTAACTTTCCAGCACAACCGCATAATAACGCCGCCGCTCCAACCGCAAGCAGTAACTTCATAATAAAAACTCCCTTTCCATACTATCTGAAAAAACGATTATAATATGCCATCACAAATAAAAACACTATAAACAACGGAATGAAATACGCTATATAATAACGTGCAAATGCCGGATATTTTATGCCGCTGCCGGTATTGGCTTCCTGCACAAAATTCTTCCATGTCCACCCGTAACGCCGAGTGCAGAACAGCACCAGCAACAACGCTCCCAACGGCAATAAGGCATCACTTAACAGAAAATCCTCAAAATCCAGCACATTGGAACCGGCGCCAAACGGCTGAACCCAAGACAGCACGTTGAAGCCCAGCGCACATGGTAAAGATAATATTGCTAACGCCGCAAACGCAATCAAGCCGGCTTTCCAACGCTTAATTTTACCCTCATCAATCAGCAATGCCACTATATTCTCAAACACCGCAATTACCGTGGTTAAGGCCGCCATGCTCATAAACAGGAAGAATGCCAGCCCCCACCAACGGCCGCCGGCCATATTGTCAAATACATTAGGCAGAGTGATAAATACCAGTTGCGGCCCGGCTCCCACCGGCACATTATAAGTGGCACACGCCGGAAAAATCACCAGTCCGGCCAATAACGCCACCAGCGTATCAATAATTATAATGTACACCGCCTCATTGGTCAACGAGACCCGTTTGCCGATATAACTGCCAAAAATCGCCATCGACCCGACACCCAAACTAAGCGTAAAAAACGCTTGCCCGCTGGCGGCAATGGCTATCTCCAGCCAAGCCTTTCCGCTCTCCGGCCAAACCGGAGACAGATAAAACTTTAACCCCTCACCGGCTCCCGGCAATTTTAACGAGTTGACCACCAGAGCCAGTAAAACCACAAACAGCCCCAGCATCAGCAACTTTGTGATGCGTTCCACGCCATTCTTCAGCCCCAGCATACAAACTCCGGAGCCGCCGGCCACCGACAACAGCATGCAAATCACCATTTGCCATGGACTACTGACAAATTCGCCGAAAAACGCCGCCGTTCCGCCATCAACCTTACTGATTCCGGCAAAATTACCCACCAGATAATGATACGCATATACCATCATCCAGCCGCATACGGTGGTATAAAACATCATCAGCACAAAATTGCCGGAAAATATTACCGCCATAATCCTTTTCCAAGCCGTATGGTGTTTTACCGCCAATATATCCACGGCGCCCACCAGGTCCCGTTGCGCACCACGCCCCACGGCCAACTCCATCACCAGCACCGGGAAACCGATAATAACCAAAAACAACAAATACAACAATACAAACACCGCACCGCCGTATTGACCGGCCACAAACGGGAAACGCCAAATGTTCCCCAACCCGATCGCACAACCGGCCGCCAACAATAAAAATCCCAATCTTGAATTTAACTGCTCACGATTTGTAGTTGCCATTATCTCTTAAGCCTCCGGCTGTAAGCTGATAATTGTGGTTAATTCGTGTGTTTCGCCGGGCTTAATCACTCTGGCGTCCGCCAGCGCATTAGCGGCTTCTACACATAACATTTTATGCCACTCTTCATTGCCGAAATCACTCATTTTAGCGGCGTTTTCCGGCCCCGGATTCCAGATTACACCAGAGGCCGAACCACATTTTGCCACCACAATCTGCCGCTTATTGCCGTTATCATGAATTACCGCCGTTACGCCGCCGTCGGCATAAATGCGGTCAATTTCGCCACTGGCGGTTACTAAACCGTGCTGAACAGCACTCTCTTTAGTTAACGCGTTAAGATAAGTGACGTTTTCAAAACCGCCCACCTGCGTTTTTAACAGTTCATCAACCGAAAAATAGGTGTGCAGTGCACCCGAAAACTTAAAATCCCGCATTCCGGCATTTACCGTTTTTAAACTGACTTCCAGTTTATCGGACACCTTGATTTCCACTTCCATATCCAGCATCATATCATTGTACGGAGTCGGTAAATCGGCATGATTTAAACTCATAACCAACTTTTCCGCAGCAACTTCCACCACCTGCCAATTACTGATTCTGGCATACCCGTGCGCCGGTATCCCGGCTTCGGCCGATTTCCCGAACCACGGTGCGCAAACCGGAATCCCGCCCCGAATGGCCTTACCCGGCGTAAATACCGCCTGCGAACTGGTGAAAATCACCGGCTTCTCATTTGCGGGTTGAAACTCCACCACATGCGCCCCGTACAGCGACACCGCCGCCCGGCCTTTGGCATTCTGCAGTTTTACTAAAACGACATCGGCGTTCAACTGAACAAACTTCACGCCGTCCATGCCGAATTTTTTCTGCAATTCCACTGCCGACTTATTCATATTCGCCCACCTTCACCGTAGCCTGCGGGGTAATCTGCAACGCTTTTACCACCAGCAAATTCAATTGTTTACTTTCGGCAAATTCCAATCTGAACGCCGCTCCATTCGCCGCCAACTGTTTGGTGGCCCATAAATTCAATTCAAATAATTCACACAAATCCCAATGCGCCAACACCTGTTTTTTAGGACGTTCCAAATGCGCCGCATCAAAACACAACGCCGTAGAGACATTGCTAAATACCAAATTTGCATTACAGTTGGTTCGCACCGCTTTCCGCAAAGCTCTGCGCATGGCGGCCGTCAACAAGCAACCGCTGTCGCTACGCCCCCCGTCGGCGGACATGCGGAATGCATTATCGGAAATTTCCAATTTATTAACATCAATTATAACGGCGTCATCCGCCTGCGTTACCGCCGCCGCCACCGGCCAGGCAAAAAACCATGAAAACCGCCACGGCCGATTCTGCCACACTTCCACGCTATCCGGCACCGCAATAATCCGCCGCTTAATCACCGTCTGCTCCGGCGACCACTCCAACACGATTACCGCCGGAGCCGCACCCAAGGCTTCCGGGGCCGCATACCGCCAAAAATCATCGGCGCAACCCATTTCAAACTGCCGGCCGTCGGCCGCCGTAAACGTCAATGCCGCCATCGGCAGAGCAAACTCAATACTGGAATTTTCCGCATTTAACGGCCAACTCTTTGACGTTTCCAAATCATATACCTGCACGTTGTTCCAGTTACCGGGCAGAATAATATCATCCAAATCCAAATTGCGCACCACATCGCCATTTACATCCACCGTAACTTTGGCATAGCCGTAGCCGCAACTGATATTACGCTGTACGGTAATTTCACGGCCAAACGGCAGCACGGTTTCCGAATCCATACTGCCGGAGCGCAAATCAGCGGCGCCGTGAGCCCGCCACTTGCCGATTAATCCGTCGTTTTCCCGATAATTATTCACGGTAACGCCGCCCAGCTTCGCCACCACCTTCCCGGCAACTTCAAACTGATATAATGCCTCGGCATCGTTCACCAACGGGTGCAAGTACCATTCGCCGCCGTTTAAACCGCGGGCGCGTTCAACATACTTCATAATTTTTCATCTTTCTTTTGACAAATATACGCTTTTTACCTGTATTACCGGCAAAAAGCGTACCTGAAATTGTATTAAATCCTCACACGGCAGGCCTCCACAAGGCAAGCCGTTTTCAGCGTTGTAAACTGCGCAAATATTTTGCGTAAGCCACTTCACTCATCATATCGTCCAGCTCTGCACCTTCAAAATTGACCAGCTTGCAGATCCAGCCTTTATCCTCCGGGGAATCCTGCAACAGCATCGGGTCATCTTCCAACACGTCATTCACCGCCGAAACCGTACCGGACAACGGGGTATAGATTTCGGTAGTATCGCTGGCCGCCTCGACAACGCCCAAAACGTCACCAACAATAAAATCTTCATCTTCCATGGGCAACTCCACATAGATTATCTTGCCCATTTCATTGACGGCATATTCAGAGATACCAACTGTGGCCTCATCTCCATCAATTTCAACCCATTGATGATCTTCCGAAAAAAACTTCATTTAACACCCCATTATATAAAATTAAAAAAACTTCTTTTTTTAAAGTATACAGCAACAAAACACTTGTCAAGCCATAAACCGCTATATTATCTATTTTTTTACAATATTTCTGCCTTTGCCGGCACTAACTGTTTTTCCGTCTCAATTAATATGCCGTCTCCGGCCGAAATCTTCAACGCCGACGGCACACTGATTATACTCAAAACTGTACCGTTTACCACATCTGCCGCACAGCTTACCACCATGCCCTGCCGCTTATTATTAACCCGCACCGGACAGCCGGGTTTGACGTTTTTCCGCAGTTCACCGCAAAATGCATAGAGCAACTGATGTTCCGGCGTGGCGTTTTTCACCGCCATACTGCCGGCAAAATCACGCTCCGCCGCATTTTTTTCCACCCAATCGCCAAGTCCGCATTCGCCAGGCAACCGATGGGCCGCAATTTCACTGCCGCAGGCCGGTTGCCGATTGGTCAACCGCCACAGCTCCGCCGCTTCAAAACCCGCCAACGGCAATTCCAAGTCGTTAATCAGCGTTTCCAACAATTTTCCGGCATTGGCAGTGGCGGTTAAAATCTCAATCTGCCCGTCCAGCTGCGCCACAATAAAATTTATCTCATTAGCCGTATATTTATGCCATGCACTCTCGCCGGGCAACCACGCCGCCGGCAATGCGGTTAATGCCGATGCCCCAATTACGCCGCACTGCGTCATATCGTCGGACAAATCATCAAGCTCCGCCGCCTCACCCAGCTGAGCATCAAGCCGTTCAAACACCACGTCCGCCACGGCCGACGGCACCAGCAATAAACTGTCATCCGCCGCCATCCGCAACACCAGCATCGCCCCCAGCACCCGGCCGGGATTGGAGAGCATTACATTATACTGCACGCCGCCAACCGGCAGGGCGGAAACCGCCGCCACCAATAACTTGTCCAGCTCCGCCGCCATCCTGGTGCCGTGCACCCGAAAACGAGCCCAATCGCCGTGGTCGTTTACGGCGGCATTCTGCAACACCGCCTCCTGTTCAGCTTTTATATCGCCGAATGAACGCGGCAACTGCCAACCATACCAATTTGCAAATTCGGCATTTAATTCGGCTTCAAAGTCCCAAAATGCCGTTTGAAATAAATCCTGTGCCATTTTCTACCCGACTTTTACGCGGTGCAGGCGCTCTATCGCCACCTTTGCACCCTCTTTATGCCGAAAAACCGCCGTGCCCGCCACCATCATATTAACGCCGGAAGCGGCGGCACTCTGCACGGTGTTTTCGTCAATTCCGCCATCAATCTCAATATGCTTAACCCAGTGATTGCGGCGCACGACTTCGGCTATTTTGGCGGCTTTTGCCAAAACTTCCGGCATGAATTTCTGCCCGCCAAAGCCCGGCTCCACCGACATTATCAGCACCAAATCCACCTTTTCCAGTAACGGCAACACCGCCTCCACCGGGGTTTTCGGCTTAATTGACACCCCGACACTGCACCCTAATTTACGCAATTCGGCCACCGTTTTTTCCGGCTCTTTTTCCGTTTCCACATGAAACGTAATCAACTCGGCCCCGGCCGCCACAAAATCCGCCGCATATTTTAACGGTTCTTCAATCATTAAATGGGCATCAAAAAACAACTTTGTATGCGGCCTGATCGCCTTGATTATCATGGGGCCCATGGTTATATTCGGCACAAAATGACCGTCCATAATATCCAGATGCAGTAAGTCCGCTCCGGCGGCCTCCACCCGCTGAACCTCTTCGGCCAGCTTGCTGAAATCCGCCGCCAGCAACGACGGCGCCACGGTTACCCGATCGGTCGGTATCTCAAAAATGCTCCGCATGTTTAATTACGCCTTCTGTTGTTGTTTGGCCCACGAATCCTTTAATGTAACCGTGCGGTTAAACACCATTTTTTCATTATTGGAATCCAGGTCTACCGTAAAATAACCGATGCGTTCAAACTGCACCTTGTCGCCCGCCTTGCACTTGGCCAATTCCGGCTCAATATAGCAGGTCTGAACTTTTAACGAATCCGGGTTCAACTGCGTTAAAAAGTCCGCATCATCCGCACCGGGGTTCTCCACCGCAAACAAACGGTCATAGAGTCTGGCCTCGGCTTTAACGGCGGTTTCGGTACAAACATAATGAATCGTGCCTTTAATTTTACGCCCGTCGGCCGGATTGCCGCCACGAGTTTCCGGGTCATA
This sequence comes from uncultured Victivallaceae bacterium, assembly GCA_964512385.1. Lineage (GTDB taxonomy): Bacteria > Verrucomicrobiota > Lentisphaeria > Victivallales > Victivallaceae > CALXXL01. The sequence goes on from CAZEHZ010000012.1 coordinate 14,018, forward strand.
AGTGCAATGCAGTTCCAATATATTTCCGGCGGCGTCTTTAATCACCTCTTCACATTTAATAATGTAGCCGTACCGCAAACGCACCTCGCCGCCGACCTGCAAACGGAAGAACTTTTTCGGCGGATTTTCCATAAAATCGGCCTGTTCAATATAAATTTCCCGACCAAACGGTACTTTTCTACTGCCCGCCGCCGGGTCTTCCGGATTATTTACCGCATCCAGCCATTCAATTTGGCCGGCCGGATAGTTGGTTATTACCACTTTTAACGGCTCCAGCACCGCCATATAGCGGGAGGCCGATGCATTCAACTCTTCCCGAATGCAATATTCCAACAACGCCACATCGGTGGTGCTGTTAAATTTAGTTACACCCACCATTTTGGCAAACCGGCGAATCGATTCCGGCGTATAACCACGCCGCCGCAAACCGCAAACCGTCGGCATCCGGGGGTCATCCCAGCCGTTTACATAGTTCTCTTTTACCAACTGCAAAAGTTTACGTTTGCTCATTACCGTATAGGTCAGATTCAAGCGCGAAAACTCGGTTTGTTCCGGCGGATTCACAAAATTAAGCGTATTCAGCACCCAGTCGTACAGCGGCCGGTGAATTTCAAATTCCAACGTACAAAGCGAATTGGTAATATTTTCTATCGCATCTTCCAAACAATGAGCAAAGTCGTACATCGGATAGATGCACCATTTGTCGCCCTGACGGAAATGGTGCGCATGACGCACCCGGTAAATAACCGGGTCCCGCATATGAATATTAGGCGACGCCATATCAATTTTTGCCCGCAACACTTTTTCGCCGTCGGCAAATTCGCCGTTCCGCATCCGTTCAAACAGACTCAAATTCTCTTCCACTGTTAAATCACGGCCGGGAGGATTTTTACCGGGTTCAAATAAATTCCCGCAATATGCCTTCCACTCCTCCGGGGTCAGACTGCAAACATAGGCCTTGCCCATTTTTATCAACTGCACGGCGTATTCATACATTTGATCAAAATAATCGCTGGCATAATAAAAATGGTCTTTCCAGTCAAAGCCCATCCAGTGAATATCCTCTTTAATCGCATCCACATATTCGTGGTCTTCTTTTGTGGGGTTGGTGTCGTCCATCCGCAAATGGCAAATGCCGCCGAACTCTTCGGCCACGCCAAAGTCTATACAGATCGCTTTTATATGACCGATATGCAAATATCCGTTTGGTTCCGGCGGAAACCGGGTAGTTACTTCACGCCCGAACCGGTTGCTTGCCACGTCTGCGGCCACTTTTTCGCGGATAAAATCCAACGGCATATCGTTTTTAACTTCTTCCATTCTGAAACTCCATATATATTATACTTTTTATTTCTGCCAACATCGATAAACTTTTAAAACATTCAAGCTATAAGATACCACTTATCCGCACATTTTTCAACAATATATTGATTTTTTTGCAAAAAACTTCTCTTCAAGACTGGACAAATTAAAAAATCACGCTATATTAAGCTCTGTTGAAAGAAACAAGGCGTGATAGCCAATCGGCTAGGCAGAGGTCTGCAAAATCTCATAGATCGGTTCGACTCCGATTCACGCCTCCACTTACTACTCCCGGCCCGCTTCTGCGGGCTGTTTTATTTTAGGGTTGTTTTGTTTTATAGGATTGATATCAATAGCGCAACAGACTTCAACTGCAGTTATCGGCTTTACGTAATTATCTAATAAAAATGCGGTACTTGCCTTAACTCTAAATAATTAAAGCGAGTACCGTATTCAACAAATTATATCAACTATTTCTACTGTTTTAATAACTGAATACCATCTGCCACCGCATAGATTTTTTGCTCGTCTTTGGTAATTAAAAACTCCACTTTGTCGCCTTTTTTTACCGTCAACACCGTTATCGGTTCTAAAACCACTGGAGCTTTAGACAGCGAAATTTCATATTTCTGCTTGTCGGCGTTGTTTATCGACACATAAAACGGCATTTTCTGGCCTTGAGCTTCCGGGATGCGATGCATAATTACGTTTACTTGATAATTACCATCTTCCGGAACCTCCCATGTATAGGTGGCGGTGGCCGGACCGCTTTTCAGGTACGACATCAAATAAGAACCGTTATAGATCGGCTGCCCGACTTCCCGCCGCAACCAGTTGCCGGTAATTTTGGCCTGGGTATTATCCAGCAATATCCCCGGCAACTCACCGGCTAACGGAAACATGTTGCCGCCCGGATAATGCAAAACTCCGCCATTGCCGGTCAACGTTTTCTGCAATTTTTCCACATCGATATCCTGCACCGCCACATTTTCATCTATCGCCATGGCAGCAGCGACTCCGGCGGCCTCGCCAACCGTCATAAACACCGGCTCCATTCGCAGCGAACAGAATGCCACATGACTTGCCGACAGGCAGATTACGCTGAACAGATTACGGCATTCCGCCTTTTTCGGCACGATTGAATGATACGCAATTTCATAGGGACGCACCGGTACTTTACCGTCGAACACGCTGATAAAACCCTCCATATACACTTTGCCGTTGCGGGTAAAGCGTCGCACCGCATGAGAGTCCAGCATATAAGAACCGATGCCAATGGAGTCCGGCTTGGTGTTATTTTTAAAACAATCATCCTGCACCATTACGTACTCGCCAATCAGACGGCGGGCTTCACGAATATACAGCAGATACGGCCAGTTGTCATTATCCTTAAATTCATCCGCCGCCAAGCCCCAGCTGGAGGCATCGGCCCGCAGTGAAGCCGGCACTTCCGGGTCATTGGCGATAAAATAGAGCAACCCTAAGTGATAATTTTTATGCTGTTGATAAATCTCCTCCCGTTCGGCATAAGTAGCGGTGGCCCAGGTATGACTGAAATTAATCATGTCGGTGGAAAAATCACCGCGATTGTTCACATCTACCTTGGTTTCGCCGGAAAGCATTCCCCAATAAGAGATTATATCATTAAAAATCCATTTATGCTCCGGCTTGCTCTTAATCATCAGCAACAAATTGGTGTAGTCGTTGCGATTATAGTTTGCCGGCTTTTCTATACGGCGGAAATTGCTTTTATCCTGAGTCATGCACAACCGGAAATTATAGGCTTGAGTCAAATCATCCGCCGCACCGACTTCGCCGATTTCGGCTTCAATTATTTCCGGATACAACTTGCCGTTTTCGTCATACGATTTGGCGTATTTCAGCTCTATTGCCGGGCGGACTCCGGCGGCGGACTCATTATATTCGCTCCGCCCTTCCCGGCCGATACGGTGGGAGACGTTGGCCGCCGCCAGCAAATCACCCTCATAACTGGCGTCGACAAACATTTTTCCAGCCACGGTGTCGCCGTTTTCCAGTTCTATTGCGGCGATTGCCGTACCGTTCATCCGGGCTTTGGCTCCCTCTTTTAAGCGGCTTTCATATAAAACTTCAATATCGTTTTCTTTTACTATGTCCACGCACACCTGTTCAGCGCCGGACGGCGTAACCCAATAGATTATCCCCAATGGCTCCTGCGCCGCACGTTCAAAATAACGTTGCGTTAAGCCGCCCAACGTTTCGGGCCGAAAAATATCCACCTGCCCCAATCCAGAGGCCGTCATACCGCCCAGATGCGCCGTAGGTTCCACCACAATTACGGATTTACCCTGATTGGCCGCCGCTTGTGCGGCGATAATTCCGGCTACACTGCCTCCGTACACCACCAAGTCCGCCTGATACTCTTCTGCCGTTACTGCTCCGGCCAGCAAAACTGCGGCCAACGTGCCATACCATTTTTTCATATCGATTTGTTACTCCATATTGTTCTATTTCTAATTTTGAATATAGCACTTTATAGTGTCTTTTACAAATCTACTAAATACAATACAACTTATTTTTAGTTGCCGGATAATTCAAACGATAACTCATTCTGATTATCATGTGTTCGGGTAAAGTCGGCCGTAACGCACAGTTTATCTAAAATTATCCGTGCCAACGCACCTTCTTCATCCTCTTCATCTTCCAAAGGATTAGTAGTGCCGCCGCTCCAGACCGCATGTAAATAGACATGCTGATTTTCTTCCGAAATTCCAATTTCAATCTGCAGACGGTCGGTTCTGGTAAACAGCAAATTCACAATCAACTCTTCCAGTACCGACAATAAATTGGCCAACTGCGCTTTGGGTAAACGCTGGCGGTCGGCAAAGGCTTCAACTTCGGAACTAAAATGGTACAAGTCAAAATCACTTTTACGCAACTCTTTAATCATTAAGCCTAAACGATTGATGAACGCACGGGTTTTCGGCCGTTTGGGGCGTTCAAAAATTTCCTCCGGCGTTCCCTGTTCATAAATTGCGCCTTCATCCATATAAAACACGCGCGTGGAAACCTCTTTAGCAAAGCGCATTTCGTGCGTTACAATCAGCATGGTTATGCCGGTCTGGGCTAAATTACGGATTACCGACAACACTTCATTCACCATTGTCGGGTCCAATGCCGAAGTCGGTTCATCAAACAGAATGATTTCCGGATTCATCGCCAACGCCCGCGCAATGGCCACCCGCTGCTGCTGACCGCCGGAAAGTTCACTGGGTAAAGCGTGTGCTTTATTGGCCAGACCAACCATATCCAGCAACTCCAGTGCCTGTTCCGCCGCTTCCGGTTTACTTTTTTTCAATAACGCAATCGGCGCCATCATTATATTTTCCAAAACACTCAGATGCGGAAATAAGTTAAACTGCTGAAACACCATGCCCATGCGCATCCGCAAAGCGGCAACATCGGTGCCTTTATCCAGCACATCAACATTGGCGACCTCTATTTTACCGGAATCCGGTTGATCCAACAGATTCAAACAGCGTAAAAAAGTGCTTTTTCCGGTACCGGACGGCCCGATAATTGAGATTATTTCGCCTTTGGATACTTCGGCGTTCAAATTTATCAATACCGGCACACCGTCAAACTCTTTAAATAAATGCTTTATCTTAATCATTTCAACGCACCTCCTTTATGGGCGGCACGCCGCCGGGAACGCGGGTCTAATCTATACTCTATATAACCTAAGCTCAGCGCCAATAACTGCGCAACCACAAAATAGATTACCGCCGTGGCGATTAACGGAAAAAACGCCTCGTAGGTACGACTGCGGATAATATCGCTCATTTTGGTTAAGTCCTGAATGGCAATATAACCGACAATTGAGGTCATTTTCAGCATATTGATGAATTCGCCGCGGTAAACCGGCAGAATCCGCTGTAAAGTTTGCGGAAAAGTAACCTTCCAGAAGGTCTGCATCGGCGAAAATCCCAATGCCAGCGCCGCCTCTTTCTGCCCTTTCGGTACGCCGTCAATCCCGGTTCTGAGCATTTCTCCGGCATAAGCGGCAAAGTTCAGCCCAAAACCGATAACCGCCACAATTACCGCATCGATATCTATTTTGGCAAAAATTACATAGTACAGAATCATCAGAATTACCAGCATCGGCGTACCCTGCATCAGCGCGACATAGCTCTTGCCCAGCCACTGTAGAACTCGATTATGCGACCGCCGCAAAAAACAGACCGGGAATGCAAATATAGTGCCGAAAATTGCCGCTAAAATAGTGATAAATACGGTGATTTTTAAGCCGTCCAGAATCAATTTCCAACGGTTTTCCCGCAAAAATGTGCGCTCAAAACTGGCCGCCAGCGACTTTTTACTGCGGCTCCACCACGAATCCGCTCCGTCTTCAGACAAAGTTGTTCCGTCGGCGGCATCATACCAGTCTTCACGCCGAACCATAATGGAAATAGGACTGTTAATGTATTCTTCCGAAAACAGCATCGACTGTTTCCGTTCTTCAGTTGCATCAAGATTCCCGACCGCCAAGTCTATTTTACCGGATTCACAAGCCGGGAACAAGGCATCGTAGGTGAAGATTTTTACTTCATAATCCACATTAAGATATATCGCCAGCCGTTTGATGAATTCCTGGTCAAAACCGGTTACACTGCCGTCGGCGCCAATATAACTCATGGGGACATTCATGCAGTCGGAACCAAAAACCAGAAAACCATCCGGATTTTCCGGCTTGGGGATATCCGGCATCACCGGATTAGGCGTGCTGATCCAGCGGTTATACATCTCATCATAAGTCCCGTCGGCACGATACTGGCGGATAAAGTCATTTACCTTATCCATCAATTCACGGTTGCGGAACGGGCCGCCAACCGAAATATGCCCGCCGGCCAAAGGCTCCGGAATAACAAAAAAATCCGGCTGCGCCAACATTGCGTAGTCCAACGCCGGTTTATCGTATACCACGGCGGTAATTTTTTTAGTGGCCAAGGCCGGAAATGCATCTACACAAACCGGATAATGATTTATCTGCGCATTTGGAAAACGCTCCGCCGCCAAACCAATTGACAACGTTCCGATTTCACCGCCGATAATAACATTAGCATTGTTCAAATCAGCCAATGATTGAATTTTTGTGGTTGTCTTAGAATCACTCTTTGCCGCGGAACTTGAGGTTTGCGCATTAGAAGAAGTTGATTGATTGTCGCCACAGCCAATACTGAAAAGCAGATTTATTATTAGTAACCCAAAAACAAAAAACCGCCTTTTGCATCCCATAGTCAACATTCCTTTTATCTTATCCCCGCCTTCAAAAATAAAATTGAGAAATTAAATAATGATAGATTTCAAATTGCTTAGCAATCGATTTCAGAATTTTTAAAATCCGATTCAGAATAAAAAACCGCCCCCCGAATGGAGAACGGTTTTCCATAAATCCCACGCAATTACTTGCGACGGATACTCAAATCATCGGTCAACGAAATATAACGCTCATGATTTTCCTTGGCGAGATACTTCAGCAAACGCTTACGGCGGCTTACCATGGTCAACAAACCACGACGGGTACTGTTATCCTTCTTATTGGCGCGCAAGTGTTCGGTTAATTCATTGATGCGGTTGGTCAGAATTGCAACCTGTACTTCCGGAGAACCGGAATCGCCTTCTTTACGGGCATACTTGGCAATGATCTGAGTCTTTGTTGCTTTGTCCATCTTTCTTTTCCTTTGTTGTTCGAGTTCAGCAGCCCACGACGACAGGACATCCGCCTTCGCACCGCTTAAACCGTTGTTAGACCATTAATATACCGCCGTTCCGGTTAATAGCAAATAAAAAAACAACTTTTTTTCTAAAAATATCCGCTCATAAGCTATTGTAAATCTTGTATCGGCGTTTATATTAGTCTATGTTAATATACATTGAAAATTGAAGGAAGACAAATGAAAGTTACGATTTTAGGCGACGGAGGATGGGGTACGGCTTTATCTACTGTATTGGCTAATAATAATGTAGACGTGGCAGTATGGGGCGCATTCCCGGAATATTTGGCGGAAATTGCCCGCAATCACACCAATCATAAATTTTTGGCCGGAGTTACCTTGCCGGAAAATATTCAATATGAAGCGGACATGGCTAAGGCCGTGGATAAGGCCGATATTATTATGCTGGCCACGCCGACTCAATTTTTACGCAGTGTTTTAAATCAGTTTCAACCACTGTTTAAAGTGCGTCAGCACCATATTTTAAACATTGCCAAGGGGATTGAGGAAAAAAGTTTGATGCGCATAAGTGAGATGACGCTGGAAATTTTAGGGCCGCACTCGTATGCTGTACTCTCCGGCCCCAGCCATGCCGAAGAAGTGGCTCGTAAAGTGCCGACCGCCGTGGTCGCCGCTTCTACCGACCCAACGCTGGCTAAACAAGTTCAACAGTTGTTTATGAATGAATATTTCAGAGTATATACCTCTAATGATGTTATCGGCGTGGAGCTGGGCGGCGCATTGAAAAATGTGGTGGCGCTGGCCGCCGGTATTGTGGACGGTATGGAGCTGGGCGACAATCCCAAGGCCGCTTTGCTGACTCGCGGCATTGCCGAAATCAGTCGTTTAGGGGTGGCGTTGGGCGGCCATGCCCAAACTTTTGCCGGCTTAAGCGGCATTGGCGATTTAATTGTAACCTGCGCCAGCAAGCACAGCCGTAACCGGCATGTGGGTGAAGAGTTGGGGCGCGGGCATAAACTACCGGAAATCATCGCCGCCATGCAGATGAGTGTGGCCGAAGGTGTAAAATCGGCTCCGGGGGCGTATCAACTGGCTCAAAGCCATCAGGTTCCGACTCCGATTATTGACGAAATTTATGCGGTTTTATATGCGGACAAATCGCCGCAAACCGCTATCCGGGACCTGATGATGCGGGACCCGAAAAGTGAATGATTTTTAGTATGTTTATCACCGAACAGAAAGGGACGATTTGATATGAAATTAACCGGAATCGCCAGTATAATATTGGGGGGCGGCTGCCTCTATGCCGCCGCTGAAACCACATCGGTAAAGATGACCGAAAATTACGGGTTGCTGATTAACTCCACGGTTTGCGAGTTGTCGCTCGGTTCCAGAGTTATTGCGGTGGAACCGCCGTGGGGAGCTAAGTATTTTATGAACGGCAGCAGTCCGTTTGAGGTTGCCATTACGCAGGACGGGCAACATTATACCGCAATGAAGTCGGTGGATAATAAGGAATTTGATTTGCAGAACTATTCTGCTTCTGTAGCGGACAACGGCTTAATTACGGTAAATTTAAAAGGTAAAATGATTGCCAACCTGCCGGCGGTACTGGAATATTCCGCATTAACTCTGCCCGATTACGTTCTGGCCGGAACAAAATTTGAATATATCAATATGGCCGATGAAAAATTCACCGACCATATCTCCCCCATTGCAGACGTGGAACATATAAATTTAGCCGAAAACCTAAAATCACTTACGGTAAAATCACTGCTTGGCGATTTGGTTATTACGGTAACTAAAGGGCCGGGACTGAATTTAGTTGACCGCCGGGTGGATCCGTTTGATAAAAAAACCTGTTTCTGGTTGGGATTCCCCAGCGCAAAATTAGCTTATAATCAAGATTTTGAATCTGAATTTACTATTGATTTTAAAGTGTCGCAAAATTTAACCTTCGCCACGCCGTTGCCAATCGCCAATGATGGCAAAGTTACGGTTTCTGAAGATGCCGAAACCTTAAAAGCTCTGGCTCCGGTTAAACAGGAGATGTATCCGGCGCCTAAGCAGATACAGTATTTGGAGGGTGCTTATGTGCCGTCCGCCGATTCTACTTTTAACGTGAACGTTGCCCTATTCAACAAGCACAATACAGCTAAACTTGAACGGGCGTTTAAGCGGATTTTGAATCAGGATTTACAGTTTAATTTCACCAGTTCCCAGAATGGCGACGCCGATATTATGGTGCAGTATGCCAATGATATTCCGGCGGAGGGTTATCGGTTAAAGGTTACACCGGAAGGGGTAAACATAACCGCCTCCACCGCCGGAGGTGCATTTTATGCCCTGCAGACATTACGCACGCTGGCGGATGACGGCTCTATTCCGGCGGTGGAAATTTATGACTTCCCGGATGTTGCCCTGCGTTCCATTCATCTTTGTCTGGATGCCAAAACCGGCGTTTATTCAGACTTGGTTACCGATTTGTTCGCTCCCTATAAAGTGAACAGTGTGGTGGGGGAAGTGCAGTTGGTTCAATGGGACGCCACCAAGGATATGAATATTCACAACCCCAACGGCATGACTAAACAGCAGTTTGCCGACTTTGTGAAGCTCTGCGATGACAATTTCATCGATTTTATACCGTTGTTTCAGACTTTGGGGCATTGCGGATGGCTGTTTGCCAACGGCCGGAATAACGATATGGCCGAAGACCCCGAAACTCCGTATGCCTATAATGTGGCAAATCCTAAAACCTATCCATTGATGACCGCTATTTTAGATGAAATCTTTGCCGTTGCCAAACCAAAGTATCTGCATATCGGCCATGACGAAGTTACCATGCGGGGGCGTTATCCGTATCGGCCGGAAAATGTGGAAAAGGGAATTAAACAGCTGGTGTTTGATGACGTGATGTTCTATTATAACTACGCCAAAGAAAATAACGCCCGAATTATGCTGTGGCATGACATGTTTATGGATTTAACCGAAACTCCGACCGCTAACGGCGGCGCACCGCACTTTTTGGCGGAATTACGCAAAAAACTGCCTCGTGATATCATCATGTGTTTGTGGCGTTACACCGGAACCACCTTTCCGGAAATCAAAACTTTGCAGGATGACGGTTTTGAGGTGATCGGCTGCCCGTGGTATCTGCCAGGCAACCCAGAAGGCATCGCCACTGAAATTCACAAATACAACGCTTTAGGTACTATGCAGACCACTTGGGCGGGATATACGAACAGTGATAAATTGATGACGGACAATTTTTATCAGGTAGTGCCTTATCTGCGTTCCGCCAGCTGGTCATGGAATACCAACCCGGAACAAAGCACGGCAAATTACTCTAAAATATTGTCTGAACGCATGCTGGCACCCAAAACTCATGCCCCGGCCAAACCGGGCAGACTGGTGGATATTGCCAATTTCGCCAATCTGTCGTTATTGCCGGAGAATATTCCGTTCCTGCTGAACTCAAACTTTGATGTGGACAAATTGCCGGCGGTTGCCTACTATGGCAATGTTAAGTTTATGATTCCGCAACGCAACAACGCCAATGCCGCCATTGCCTTTAAATCACGGTTAAACCCGGAATTTTCGGCGGAAGCGGTTACCATTCCACTAAATGTAAAAGCTCAGGAATTGTATGTACTGAATACCACGGTGGGCGTGATTCCGCCGGAAAATACGGTTATGGGCCACGTTACACTGCAGTACGAAAACGGTAAAGAGTTCACCATGCCGGTCAGATACACTAAAGAGGTCGGGTTAATGACCGATAACTTTAACTATTACCTGAATACCAATAATGCTTATACATGGCAGTCCGGCGGCGATGAACAGAATTTGTGGTACTTTACCATTAAAAATCCACACCCGGATTTGACGGTAAAATCCATCTCGTTCCGTGGCGACGAAAACGGCTTCAGCTATTATGTAATGGGCTTGAGCTTAAGCGAAAACTAAGGAGTGCAAAGTTAGCGTATGAACGAGGCGTTAAAAAATATTCAGACTCGCCGCAGTGTGCGTAAATATACCGGGCAGGCAGTGCCGGAAGAACAGATTCAGCTGTTGCTGGATGCCGCCATGACTGCGCCGTCGGCCTGCCGCAAAGACCCGTGGGAGTTTGTACTCCTGCGGAGTGAGACTGTACGCCGGCAAGTTGCCGGGTGCTTACCGAACGGACCGTTTCTGGCCGACGCCGCACTGGGTATCATGGTGTGTGGTGATTTAAAACGGGCTCATGCTGAAAGTTTGTCCTATCTGCTGCAGGACTGTGCGGCGGCAATCGAAAATATTTTGCTGGCCGCTCATGCGCTGGGCTTGGGCGGTTGCTGGCTGGGGATACATCCGCGGGAGGAACGCATTGCGGCATTAAACGGGATTTTTAACTTTCCGCCGGATATTATTCCAGTGGGAATGATTGCCTTGGGCGTACCGGCGGAACACCCGGAACCACGTTCCAGATTCAATTCTGCACGGGTTCATAATGCCGAAGATTGGCTGAAGTAGCGGAAAAATGTTTAAGTTCGGCTGGGTTATCTGGATTGCGGTTTTATTTCTGCCGTGGCGTCTGCCGGCGGAGTGCAGTTATTATTTATGGCAGCGTGATTATAATGCGGCGGTGCTGGCGGCGGCTCAAACCGCTCTGGCTGACGAAAATGTTACCGAAGTTTTCGGCTTAGCCGCTGAACTTTGCGTTTTACCCTCCGGCAAGTGGCAATGGGTAAAGGCGGCGGTGCCGGAAGAAATTTCTGCGCACCATAAATTTGTGCCGGTTTACCGGGTAACGGCTCAAGCCCTGCCGGATGCCGGGCGTTTAGCGCAGGAACTGCAGGAAATTACGGCCAATGTGCCGCATTTTCAGCTGGATGTGGATGCGCCGGAGTCTAAACTGGCCGCTTACGGTGCAGTTTTACAGAGTTTGAAAGCCAGCGGTAAAAAATTTTCGGTAACACTGTTGCCGGTGCATTTAAAGCATGATGCATTTATGCAGTGTATAGAAAACTGTGCCGAATATTATGTATTGCAACTGCACGGCCTCAATGTACCGCAAAGCATTGATGACGAGTATTTTTTAATGAATCCAGCTACGGTAAAAAGCAGTATGGAACAGGCGTTGAAACGGCAAATTCCGTTTAAGGCGGCTTTGCCCTCTTATGCGTATGTGCTGGAATTTGACGAACAGGGCAAATTTGTCCGTTTATATGCCGAAGGTGCCGACTTGTCTGTGGTTCCGCATGGCCATACCCTGCGTTTGGCGGCGGCGGAGCCCAAACAATTGGTGGCGTTTTCAACCGACTATCCAACCGTAGAGCGGATTTGGTTCCGACTGCCGACGGCGGAATCCCGCTGGAGCTACAGCGGTGAAACGATGGCGGAAATTGAACGGAAAATTGTACCCGAAATACAACTTGAGTGGAGAACCGAGCGTAAAGGACGGCGGCTGACGTTGTTTTTAACCTTAAAACATCAAATCAGTTTAACGGAAAAAACGGTTAATATTGTTTGGCGCACCACTCCGGCCACGGGCGAATTTTTTCCGTCCGCCAAAGTAAAATGTGCGGCGGAAACGCCAATCGGCCGCTTGCCGGAACAGTTGAGTATAGCGTTCGGTGCGGATGGACAAGAGGTGGCGGTGGCGAATTTTATTACCGATGCAGAAATTATAATGGTGAAATAATGAATTTTATAAAAATATTGACTTTAGCCGTGGCCGTATATTGCGGCGGCGTAACTTATACCGTGATTGGCTGTGTACCGCAATTTCCCGCCTCGTATTTTGAACAGATAGACTGGCAGGCGCCATACGAGCGTTTTAAAGCTAACATCATTTTCTCCCGCATAGCCGAACTGCGTGAAATCGGCCGGCAGTATTACCCGGATTGGTATAATTTAAAGTTACAGCGCAACCATGTCCGCACCGGTCAGGCTCACGAATTTGACTTTATGGAGGCCGCCAAACATGCCGGATTAAGTCCGGAAGCGGCGCAAACTGAATTTGCCAATTATTGGCAGTATAAAAATGCGGCGGAAGTTGCGGTGGTCAATAAAACCGCCCTGCCCGCCTTACCGGAGAATATTCCTTCGGCTTTCTTAGAGTTTTATCTTTATACTCTGGGGCGTGGACAATACATGCTGAAGCTGGAAAATACCGCACCGGAAGCGTGGCAAAAATTGTTGACGCTGCCGCCGGCTCAACGTTATTACCGTACCGTATGGGTGCATTTCGGCCAGTTGATTGCCGTGGCCGATGATTATGTGCAAGCGGATATTAAACTGGCCAAATTCCGGCAGGTGTTGGATGATGGGTATGCCGATACCGCTAATTTAGAGGAGTTTGCCGTGCGTCTGCTGGTTCGGCACAATAAATTCGGCCTGCGTTTTCTGCCGCTGGCCGCCGCTGCGCTGTCGCCGGATAATGAGGTTTTACAAGATGTAAACTGGTTAAATCGACGGGTAAAAAACCATGAAGATTTACGGCAGAAATTATCCGCTGACCCCATGGGGCGGGAACTTTTACTGGTGGCCGACTCGAAATACATCGATTTACTGCTTAAAAATAACGCTCCGGCGGATGGTATGACCAATTCCGGCACGGCTGAGCGGCTGGCTTGGCACGCATTTAATAACGGCGACTGGGAGCTAGGCGAAAAGTTACTGACCATCGCACCGCAGAACTCCTTGTTTACCATCTACATGCAGGCTCGCTTGGCTCGCTGTAACTCTGATTACCGCAAATCCATGTCTCTTTTGCGGCGGTGGCTGCTGCTTTATCAACAGCAAAACGTGTGCGCCATAGAAACCGATACGACGGAGACGGCGGCGAAAAACCCGATGCAACTGGTTACCGGCGAAATTGCCGCCATGCAGATGCAGAGTCTATACGCCGCCACGTATGAGGATTTTGCCGAAATCATGACGGCGTTCGGCTTGGCCAACAGCTATTTAGATCAATGTGTAGTGGCCGAACTTTTTATGAGCGTTAAAGAACTGCAACGCTACGTTAAAGAGCTGCCGCCCGGCGAAAATACCGACGGACTGCGGCATTTACTCGCCAGAAGACTGATGCGTGAGTATCGGCCGCAGGAGGCTGTGGAGTTTTTTCCGGCGGCATTGCAGGACGACGCCAAACTGTATATTCAACTCAGCAAAACCGCTAATGACCATACTATTGAGGCCGCCGAACGTTGTGCGGCGTTCTTTAATCTGGCTCAGCTTTGCGTAAAATCCGGTATGGAGTTGTTCGGCACGGAGTTTGCCCCGGACTATTTTTGCAATAACGGTAATTTTGAAATTTGCCGGGCGGATATTGAAAATTTATTGTTGTATCAATATCCCCAACCTAAAATTATGCCGCACCGCTTTCATTATCGCAGTCGAGCCGCCAATTTTGCGTGGCGTGGTGCGTTGATTGCCCCGGATGACCAAATGAAGACGGCCTGTTTATGGCTGGGAGGGTTGGCGTATAAGCAACGTAATGAAGATGCGGTACTGGCCGAACCGTTTTATCAGGCGTTATGCGATATGCCGGATTCGGTGCATACGATAAACGCCCGGCAAGCCGGCTGGTTCCCCGCCGTGGTTTCCAAAACTATTTTACCTCAACTATACGCTCCGATGCTGGTGTTAAGCGTAAATCAAATAAGACAATTAACTGAACAAATTAAAAATAAATATGGAGATCCAACTCATGAATAATGATGCATTATTTAAAATCGGATATGGGCTTTATTTATTGTCCGCCAGTGAAAACGGCCACGATAATGCGTGTATAATAAACACGGTGTCGCAGGTTACCTGCTCGCCCTGCCGACTCACAATTGTAGTAAATAAGGCCAATCTTACGCATGACATGATTATCAATACCGGCGTATTCAATTTGTCGGTACTTACCGAAGAAACGCCGTTTGATATCTACAAGCAGTTCGGTTATCAATCCGGCCGCACGGTGGATAAACTGGCTAATATGAATCTACCCCGGTCGGCCAACGGTTTAGTATATTTGAATTATGACGCTAATGCGTATATCTCCGGTAAAGTAATCTCCACTACAGACTTAGGGTCTCATACGCTGTTTCTGGCCGAGGTAACGGCGGCGGAGGTGCTGAATAATCAACCGTCGGTTACTTATGATTATTATCAAAAGCATGTGAAACCGGCGCCGCAACCTGCCGCAAAAAAAGGGTTCCGGTGCAAAATATGCGGCTATATTTATGAGGGCGACACCCTGCCGCCGGATTTTATCTGCCCGTGGTGCAAACACGGAGCGGCCGATTTTGAGAAAATCAGTTAAATAGCAAAAATTTAAACAGGAGTATATTGGATTATGGCGGTTTTTGCCCCCTCGCCCGATACGTTTGTGCCTTTACGGTTAAAACATTCGGAATGGTTGTTGTTTTCCGGTTCAAATGTAGATGAAAATCTGGTGCCGTTTGCGGCTTACCGGCCGGAACTGACATCGGCTGGCGGCGGTTCGGCTAAAGCGCAAAAATTTGTTATTCCGGCGGACGGAAAGTTTGATTTGAATATTATTTACGGCGAACGTGCCAAGGTCGGCACTCCGGCCATGTTTGTAAATGAAATCGACTCGCCGGACGGTCGCCCTATGCAGATTGGCGTAGGCGTTGACTGGTGGTTTACCGCTTATTTAAACGGCAAACCGCTGTACAGCACCTTGAAAACCGGTGGGAATCAAAATGCCGTGCCGGAAAAAACTGACCATGTGTTTAATTTGCCGCTGACGCCGGGCAACAACGTGCTGGTGTTATTGACTCTGGCCGGTTCCAGCACCAGAAAACACGCCATTGGCGCCGTGCCGTTCCGGGATCTGGCGCCCAAGACGGCCGAACTGCGCAACGCTCCGTATATAGTAAATCCGCAAAACGGCGGCTGTACCGTCCGCTTCACCAGCGACGGCCCGATGGCCGGAGGTATTGCCCTGCGTAAATCCGGCAGTAACGAAGAATTTATTTCATACTGGCAAACCGAATGCGGTATTTTACGCCGGGATTCGGATTTACACTCGGTTACACTGAAAAATTTGCAACCGGGTGCCGAATACGAATTTAAAGTTTTATTACAATATTCCGACACCAACGCCATACATGAGTTGCCGGAAATCTATAAATTTATTGCGCCGGGCGAAACTCCGAAAAATTTTTCCATGTTTATCTCCGGCGACACTCAGTTAATGCCGGAGCATCGCCGCACTATGGTAAGTAAATTATTTGCGTTCCCCGGTGCGGCTCAGGCCGATTATTTTGTCCATATCGGCGATGCCGGCAGTACGTTTAATAACTTTGAACCGGATTATTTTGACGGTTTGATGGATGTATTTAACGCCGCCGCAATGCCCAATACGCCAATCTTTATACCGTTGCGGGGGAATCATGAATTTTACGGTAAAGAGTGTGTGAAATATGTACAGTTTTTCGGTACCGGAAACGGTGAAACTTTTCAGGCGTTCCGTCAGGGCGACACCTTCTTTTTAGTGCTGGATTCGGGGCCGGAAGACTCCAACGGGCCGTTTGATTCACGGGCATATATCTTTACTATGTGGGATGAATATTGGCGGCGGCATCGGGAGTTTATTGAGCAAACACTTGAAAGTGAAGCCTTTAAGACGGCCAAATTTCGTGTAATCTTCTCTCATGCCACGCCGGCATTAACGCCGGACAACTGGTGTATCCGGGAATTTGCCGACGGTCTTTTTACGCAATATAGATTCCATTTATGGCTTGGCGGTCATGTCCATGCGTACCGCCGCAGTCTGCCGGACAGCGACCGTATTTTAAGCAATCAGCAACCGGATAAAACATTACGTTCCGGCCATGATTACGCCTATCCGATTATTACCATAGACGGTCCGCACGCCACCGGAACCGAACTCTCCGGCACTCTGCTGAAACGCCATAGTAACTGTTTAGAGTTGTGTTCCTTTGATTTAAACGGCCAAATATTTGATCAAATCCGTATCTTTGCCGATGGTAAAGTGCAGGAATTAGGCCATTCGCTAATAAAATTTTAATTCGTCGATAACACTGAAATGCGCCTTAAAAAGTTGTAAAACATTAAGGTGCATTCCCCTTTCCACATCAAACTTCTGATGTTTTATCACATTTTTCTATCGCAAACTGCAAGTTTTTTCGATTTTTAACAATCATATTATATTTTTTAGAATAATTTTTCAAATTTATCAAAAAATAGCTTGACTATTCCATAAATACC